>JBBSES010000664.1:0-2740 GCA_038239465.1 Gemmatales bacterium | reverse complement strand
GAGTTTGACGGAGCGGTCCTTGCCGCCGGTGGCGAGGAGCTTGCCGAATGGCTGAAAGGCCAGGGTGTTGACGTGGCGGCCGTGGCCCGTCAGGGTGTGGCGGACCTCGCGTTTTTCCACGTCATAGAGTTTGACGAGGTTGTCCTTGCCGGCGCTAGCCAATGTGCGACCGTCGGACGAAAAGGCGACCGCCGTGATCGCGTTAGCGTGTTCCTTCGGCAGCTGAATTTCGCCGCGCGTGGCCATATCCCAGAGACGCAGTTCGGCCATCTTGGAGGCACCGCCACCCGTCGCCAGGAGGCCCCCGTTGGGCGAAAAGGCCAGGGCATCGACGCAGTGCTTGTAGCCTTTCAGCTGGTGCAACTCGGCACCCGTGGTCGCGTCCCACAACTTGACGACGCGGTCGTCCGCGCCGCTAGCCAGCAGGTTGCCGACGCGGGCATAGGTCAACGCCTTGACGGGCCGTTTGTGAGCGGCGATGACCTGGCGCAGCGCGAATGAGTTGGCGTCGTAGAGCTTGATCGTTCCATCGTGGCAGCCGACCGCCAGGGCCAGGCTATCCGGCGAATAGACGGCGCAGGCGACCGGCCCGCCCATCTCGGGCAGGACGGCACGCGGCACCGTGACCTGCTTCGGCAGTTCCTTCGGAGCGAAGGAATCGTTCGCCTCGGCGGCGACGGCGTACCAGCCGGTGGGCACGTCGATCGACCGGCCATCGCTCTTGCGCGTCAGCTGGATTTTGCCCTTTTCGGATTCGATGCGCGTCTCGCCGGCGGCACTGGCGAAGCTCGACCGATTTTCGTGGATGCGGGCGACGGCGTGCGGCGTCGTCACGATCATCGGCCAGTCGTCGGGTTGCCTGGCCACCTCGGCGGCGACGATGCCCTGCTCCAGATGGACTTTCTTGCCCGGCTTCTCCTGTTTCTGCATCCGAATACTGGTATCGGCCCCTAACTCCAGGCGCGAGGCGTCGGGATAGGCGAGGACGGCGTAGCTGCCTTCGCCCTGCGTGCGCAACCCCTGGCCGTAGCGCACCGACTCGCCCGAGCGCGCCGGGTAAGGTTCGCCGGTTTCGGGGACGATGAAGACCTCGCCCTGCACGTCCTCCAACTTGGCAACGGTACGGAAATGTTCCTTACCGGGGCGCGACAGGGCGAACAATCCGAAGAGGAGCACCGCGGCGGCGACGCTGCCACCGATGGCCAGGAAGCGCCGCCGGCTGCGCATGGCCTGCACCGGAATGGCGAACGGGATGGCGGCGGCGACGGCGGCGCTGCCCCACTCGGTCAGGATGGCTTCCTCGCGCGACAGCCGAACCAGCGCGTCGGCCAACGCCGGTTCGCCGCGCAGGCGGGCCTCGACCGCCGCCTCTTGGTCGGCGCTCAGGTCGCCGTCGAGGTAGGTTTGCAGCAGGTCGAGGTCGGTGTGGGTCATCACGGGGTCTCCAGGGCGAGGCGGCGTTCCACGCATTCGCGCAGCGCCGCCTTGATGCGCTTGACTTGGGCGTAAATCCCCTGCACGCTCCGGCCAAAGCGCGTGGCCAGCTCGCTCATGCCGTGCGCCGAACCGTCGTAGCGCTGCGAGATCAACTTCCGGCTCCGCGGCGGCAGCGCTTCCAGGCAGGCGAGCAGCGCCGCCCGCTGCGATGACGACGAGCAATCGCGTTCCACTCGCTCCGACGCCTCGGCCAGCCGGCACAACAACTCGGGATCGAGCGGCTGTTCGCGCCGCGCCGTGCGCCGATAAGCCAGCACGCGACGGCGGGCGATCTCGCGCGCCCAGGGCAGAAACCCTTTCTCGTCCATGAGTTGCTGGATCGACTCCGTGACGGCGACCGAGACGTTCTGCAAGATGTCTTCGGCGTCGGCGTGATTGCGCACGCAGGCGAAGATATAGCCGTACAGGGCCGTCCGATGGTGCATGAGCAGGCGCGCGACCTGCCCCTGCCCCAGCGATCCTTCGCTCATGATGTGCGCCCTCGACCCCACGATCGCCGCCCTCCGGTCCATGTAGTTAAGGACTGCACGGGACGATTTAGGCGACGCGATTTGTTTACGGTTCTTGTTTACGTTTCGCGCGGAGCGCGCGAAACGTAAACCATTCGCTCTACTTCTCCACCTCGAATATCGCCTCGATCTCCACCGCGATGTTCCCCGGCAGCGATCCCATGCCCACGGCGCTGCGCGCCCCGACGCCGACGTCATCGCCGAAGACGTCGGCCATCAGTTCCGAGAAGCCGTTGATGACTTGCGGATGGTCCTTAAAGTCGGCCGTCGCGTTGACCATGCCCAGCGTCTTCACTAAACGCTTCACCTTGTCGAGCGAGCCGAGCGTGTTACGCACCGTCGCCAGCATGGCCAGGCCGACGACGCGGGCGGCGTCCTTGCCCTGCTCCAGCGTCAGATCGGCGCCGACGCGGCCGGTGATGACCTTGCCGTCGGGCTTGAGCGGCCCGGTGCCCGAGACATAGAGGATGTCGCCGACGCGCACGGCCGTCTTGTACTTGGCCACCGGCTTGGGCGGGTTGGGCAACGTCAGGTGCAGTTCCTGGATGCGGACTTCCGGTTTCGACGCCATCGACGGCTCCCTTCTCGGTTGAAATGCGTTTTTCACCACAGAGGCACAGAGAACACAGAGAGGACAAAAACGAAAGCGAAAAACGGGGGAAAGCAAATGAAAATCCTCTCTCGATTGTATGGTTTTCTCTGTGTTCTCTGTGCCTCTGTGGTAAATCGTCTTC
>JBBSES010000663.1:0-2750 GCA_038239465.1 Gemmatales bacterium | reverse complement strand
TGGCGCGACAAGCCCGCTCGCGTTCGATCCCGGCTTCACCTGAAGCCCGTGACCTTCGACGGCGTGTCCGCTCCCCTGCTTCGCTCTGAAAACTCGACCGGCTCTTGAAGCCATCGCGGCTCGCCTCGAATGCCGTCGGCCCGCGCCGACGCTGTTTCCACGAATCCACGGAGGCGCGTGCCTCCGTCGTTTGGCGTCTCTCACAAGGAGTACCGCATGTTTCGTTTCGCAACCGCCCTTCTGGTCGCCGCCGGAATGGCCCTGGTGGTCCCCGTCCGCGCCGCCGACAAGATCGCCATCGGCGACGTCTGCCCCGCCTCGTTCAGCAAGCTCGAAGGCGTGGACGGCAAGAAGCTCAGCCTGGACGACCTGAAGACCAAGGACGTCATCGTCGTCGCCATCACCTGCAACCACTGCCCCGTCGCCGTCGCTTACGAAGACCGCATGATCGCCTTCGCCAAGAAGCACGCGGGCAGCGACAGCAAGGTCGGCTTCGTGGCCATCAACGTCAACACCGGCGAGGACGACAGCCTGGCCAAGATGAAGGAACGGGCCAAGGACAAGGGGTTCAACTTCCCCTACTGTTTCGACGAAAGCCAGAAGATCGCCAAGGATCTGGGCGCCACCGTCACCCCCGAGTTCTACGTCTTCGGCAAGGACCGCAAGCTCGTCTACCACGGCAGCTTCGACGACGACCAGAAGAAGCCGACGGTCAACTTCCTGGAAGAAGCCGTCAAGGCGGCGCTCGACGGGAAGAAGCCCGAGAAGGGCGAAACCCGTCCCTTCGGCTGCCCCGTGAAGTACAACAAGAACTAACCAACGATACACCCAGGACCGCCCACCGGGGCGCGGGGTAGGGCCAAGCGTCCGCCCGCGCGTGTCCGGGTGGCCAGCTCGATGGATCGGCCTGGCCACCCGGATTTTTTCCATCCGAGGCCATGTATGTCGCGCACCTCTTTTCGCTGGGCGTCGTTAGCTTCCGCCGGCTTCCTCGTCTTCCTCTGTGGATGTGGGCAAAGTCCTCCCGCCTTGCCTCCGCGAGTCGAAGGGACGACGAGCCTCAAGCCGACCGAGCGGATATCGCTGAAAGTCTTGAAATACAAGGACTTGGGGGCGGAAGTCCGGGCGCTCAAGGGCAAAGTGCTCGTCATCGACGTTTGGGCCAAGTACTGAATCCAGTGCATGGAGGAATTTCCGCATCTGGTTCAGATGCAAGAGCGTTACGGCAAGGACGGCCTGGTTTGCCTGTCGGTGAATACCGATTACGTGGAAGATAAGAATAAGGCCCTCGACTTCCTGACGAAGCAGAACGCGACGTTCGCCAATTATCTGCTAGATGAACGGTCGCAATTCTGGCAAGATAAGTGGGACGTGAACGGTTTGCCGCTGGTGTTCGTCTTTGACAGAGACAATACTCGCGTCGGCAAGTTCGACGTGAACGATCCGAAGAAGCCGTTCGACTACGCGAACGTGGAAAACATGGTGCGGCGGCTGCTGGCGAGCGGGGGACCTAAGTCTCCTGAGATGCTCGAAAAGAAGGCCGGAAACTGAAACCAACGGCGTGGCAGTCACGCCAAGACCTGACTCGGGGGGACTCATGAAGGCTTCGCGTGTAATGTGGAGTCTGGGACTGGCCGCGACGGTCTTCGTCGCCGGTCAGCGTTCGGCCATCGCCGCCGACGCCGCGCCGGCCAAGGAGATCAGTTCCTTCGGCCTCATCAAGGCGCCGGCCGTTGAAACGGTGCGCGGCCAGGCGCAGGACTGGCTCAAGACCGTCGGCAAGACCGACGAGGCCAGCCAGCAGAAGTTCGACGCCATCTGGAAAAACGATGACCAGACTACCCTGGAGAAGCTGACCGAGACCTTCGTCCTCGGTAGCGCCGACGCCGCCAAGCTGATGACCGAGGCGCGCAATCCGACCGGCCCCGCGCCCAAGGAACTGCCGACCGTTCTGCGCGACGCCAAGAATCAGCCGGCGTTCCTCCGCGCCAACCTCGGCCTCGCCTACGCCAAGGCGCTATCGAACCGCCGTATCTACGAAGACGGCCTCGAAGCCTTGAAGGGCGTCAAGGTCGATCAAGTGGTCGATCCGGCCGCCTTCTACTTCACCAAGGCCGTCGCCGAGCACGCACTGCAGAACCGCGAGGAAGCGACCAAGAGCATCGGCAAGCTCCTCGACGACGTCAGCGACGCCCCCGAGCGCTACAAGATGGTCGCCGCCTTGATGTTCTTCGACATGGCCACCTGGCAGGACAAGGGCCTGGGCAAGATCGGCCAGCTGATGGGCACCGTCGAACGCCGCCTCGAAGTCGCGCGCGGCGGGCCGATCACCATCAAGGTCGAACAGGAAATCATCCGCCGCCTGGAAGAAGAGATCAAGAAGCTGGAATCGCAAGCCGGCGGTGGTGGCGGTGGCGCCGGCGGTTGCCCCGCTGGTGGCAAGCCCGGCGACGGCATGCCTGGCGACAAGAACAACCCCAGCAATCCGCAGAAGGATAGCTACGGCGGCCAGAACACCGGCCCGGGCAAGGTCAATCCGAAGGACTTCGAGAACAAGGCCGCCTGGATCGCCAAGCTTCCCGAAAAGGATCGCGCCAAGGCCATCCAGGACAGCGTCCGCGGCTTGCCGCCCGGCTCGCGCAAGATCGTCGAGGATTACTTCAAGAAGGTCGCTAGCGAAAGCGGCGCCAAGTAATCGTTGATTCCGTCACAAGCAATGGAAGGGCCGCCAGGTATCGACCTGGCGGCCC
>JBBSES010000662.1:0-2750 GCA_038239465.1 Gemmatales bacterium | reverse complement strand
CGTCCCCCAAATAGTAACCGGCCTGCTTCCGCCGGATCTTCAGCAGTTCTGGCTCCCCTGCCACCATTAACACGCATCCAGTGGCGGCGTTTGCGCCGGCGGCGCCGTTTTCTCCGCCGGTGACGGTCCTTCCCGCGATGCCGGACGGCTACAATAGAATAACACACGAACGCTTCTGCGAAGCGTCGCAAAACGGGAGAGGGCACTTGCCATGACCGCCGCGGACCAGCGCCGTTTGCTCGCCGACGTGGACGCCTTCTGCGAGGAGATTCGCCCCGTCGAGGAATTGTGCTACGTCGAACACCGTTTCAACGATCAGCTGCTGCCTCTGGCGCGCAAACACGATATCCTCGGCATGATCGTGCCGCGCGACTACGGCGGCCGGGGTTCCGACACCGTGACCTATGCCCGCGCCCTCGCCCGCCTCGGCCGCGAAGGGACCGGCGTCCGCACTTTTTTCTCGGGCCATACGTCCATCGGCGAATATCCCATCCTCACCTGGGGCAACGAGGAGCAGAAGCGCCGCTACTTGCCGGCCGCCTGTCGCGGCGAGAAAATTTGCGCCTTTGGCCTCACCGAACCGGACGCCGGCAGCAACCCCCTCGAAATGACCAGCACCTACGAACGGCGCGGCGATCAGTACCTCCTCAATGGCGTCAAGTATCTCATATCCAACGGCGGCATCGCCACTACCGTGGTCACTTTCGCCTATCCCAAGGAAGGCGAAGGACGCATCAGCGCGTTCATCGTCGATACCGACGCCAAGGGGTTCGTCGCCGAGGACTTGACGGCCAAGATGGGGATGCCGACCGCCAACACCGCCATGTTCGAAATGAAGGACTGTCCGGTGCCGGCGGCGAACCTGCTCGGCGAGGAAGGGGCCGGCTTCCGCGTGGCGATGGGCACCCTCGTCAGCGGCCGTATCAGCGTGGCGTCCGGCTGCCTCGGCGTCATCGAAGACTGTCTCACGGAAGCGGCCACCTACGCCAAGGAGCGCTCGCAGCACGGCAAGGCGATTGCCCGGCATCAGCTGGTGCAGGAACACATCGCCGCCATCGAGATGGGCCGCGTCGCCTCGGAGAGCTTAATCCTACGGGCGGCGGCGGCCAAGGACGCCTCGGCCGCCGAACCGGGCAACCGCGAGTTGTACACCAGCGCCGAACTGCTGGCGGCGCAGGCCAAGCTATTCGCGTCAAACGCCTCGTGGGACGCCGCCGACCGCGCGGTGCAAGTCCTTGGCGGCCGCGGTTGGTCCACGCTCTATCGTCCCGGTCGCCACCTGATGGACACGCGCGTTTGCCGCATCTACGAGGGGACCGACGAAATCCTCAAGTTGAAAATAGCGGCGGCCGTCCTTGGCAAAGAGTACGAGGCGTATAAGTAAAACCCTCGTCGGCGGAGAACTTGCCATGACGCTCGGCGGCACGATGGCGGTCCTTGTCCTGGCGGTGCTTTTGGCGACGCCCGTGCTGGGCATCGTCGTGTTGATGATCCTGCGGCGGCGCGATTGATTATCCCTAATGGTGCGATCCATGAACGAAAACAAGCCCAGCTACTCCAGCAACCTCTGGCTGATCATCGGCGCCGTACTCGGCATCCTGGTCATCGTCTGGAGCATCAACTACGGCTCCAGCGCCCGCGCCAGCGTCGATCCCTCCATCCAGCAGTTGCTCGACGCGCAGACCGTCGCCTGGAACAAGGGCGACCTGCCGGGTTTCATGCAGGGCTACTGGAACTCGCCGCAGCTGTCGTACTCCTCCGGCAACGAGACCAAGCACGGTTATCAGGCGTTGTCGGACTACTACGAAAAAGCGTATGCCTCGGAAGGCCGCAAGATGGGTACGCTCAGCTTCTCGGACGTCGATACCGAGATGCTCGGCGCCGACGCCGCCCTGGTGCGCGGCCGTTGGAAAGTGGTGACGGGAGAAGCGCCGAAAGAGGGCGTCTTCTCGCTGGTGATGCGCCGCTTCCCGGAAGGGTGGCGGATCGTGCACGATCATACGTCGAAGGCTTAGCCGGCTAGGCGTTTGCTTAGCCGCGACCGTGCGAGCGGGGTTGCGTAAGCGCCCCGAGCGCGAAACGTAAACGGATTTCATGCCCATGACCGGCATCGATGCTTTCCTCGATGTCCTCGCCGCCGGGGGCGTCACGCATATCTTCGGCAACCCCGGCACCACCGAGTTGCCGCTCAACGACGCGCTCGCCGCGGACGATCGGTTTCGCTACATCTTTGGCCTGCACGAAATCCCCGTGGTGGCGATGGCCGACGGCTACGCGATGGCCTCGGGACGCATCGGCGTCGTCAACGTCCACATCTGTTGCGGCCTCGGCAACGCGATGGGCATGTTGTACAACGCCCACTGCGAGGGTACGCCGCTCCTGCTGACGGCGGGGCAACAGGATCGCCGGTTGCGTTTTCAAGAGCCAGTGCTTGAAGGAGACATGGTTAGCGTCGCCCGGCCGTGGACCAAATGGGCCACCGAAGTGCAGCGCGTCGAGGACGTGCCCGCCGCCGTCCGTCGGGCCGTGCAGACCGCGTTGACGCCGCCGACCGGGCCGGTGTTCCTGGCGCTGCCGGTCGATGTTCAGCTGGAGCGCCACGACCACGGCGACCTCTCGCCGCCGTGCGCGATCGACCACCGCGTTCGGCCGCCCGGCCTGCCGGCCGCAAAAGTGTCAGCGCGCAGGAACAACCGGCCGACGTCGAGGGCACGGCCACGATTGCCGCTGATGTTGCAATGTCAGGCGTT
>JBBSES010000661.1:0-2750 GCA_038239465.1 Gemmatales bacterium | reverse complement strand
TCATCCCAGCGCCCTGGAGGCCGTCCTCCTCCGGTTTCCCGAGGTGGTCGAGTATCGCGTCGAAGTTGATCAAACGGGACCGATGGCGGTGTTGCGGATCGATGTGGAAGCCCTCCCCGCTAGCTCTGACGTGGCCGAACGAGTGGGGCGGGCCATCCGCGACGCCTTGCTCTTCCGCGCCGAAGTGAACGTCGTCCCGCCCGGCAGTTTACCGCGCCATGAAATGAAGGCCCGCCGCGTGACGCGAAAAACCATGACGCCGGCGCAGCAAACGCCCGCGAGTTGACAATAAGTACTACCCGCCGCTCGCTGACCGGAGATCGCCCGGAACAGCCGTTCGAGGAAAAGACCATGCCAGGACTTCGTCGCGTCAACGCGCCATTCATCTTCGCCCTTCTCGGTTTAATCGCCGTCCTGCCCGCGCCGGCGGCCGACTGGGTCCACTGGCGCGGCCCCGAGCAGAATGGCGTCTCCCGCGAGAAGGATCTGCCGGATAAGTGGTCGCCCGATCCCGCCGCTCCCGACAATAACCTCATTTGGAAGCAGCCCTACGGCTGCCGCTCGACGCCGCTGCTGATGAACGGCCGTGTCTATTTCCTCAGTACCGTCGGCGAAGGGGCCACCGAACAAGAGCGCGTCGTCTGCCTCGAACGCGAGACCGGCAAGCTCCTTTGGGAACACCGCTTCAACGTGTTTCTCACGAGCATCGTCAGCAACCGTCTCGGCTGGACGAACCTGGCGGGCGACCCGGAGACGGGCAACGTCTACGCCCACGGCACGCAGGGATTGCTGTACTGCTTCAACAAGGACGGCAAGATCCTGTGGTCGCACTCGCTGACGGAGGAGTATGGCCGGGTCAGCGGCTACGGCGGCCGGTTGTGCAGTCCCATCGTGGACGGCGATCTGGTCGTCATCGGCATGTTGAACGCCAGCTGGGGCAACCTGGCCCGCGGCGGCAGCCGCTTCGTCGCCTTCGACAAACGCACCGGCCAAGTCGTCTGGTGGAACGATCCCGGCACGCAGGCGATCGGCACCTATTATTCCGTGCCGGTGGTGGCCAACATCAATGGCCAACGCTTGTTGATATGCGGCGGCGGCGACGGCTACGTGCACGCCATCAAGGTCCGCACCGGCGAGAACGTCTGGAAGTATCACTACACCGCCGGCGTCGTCAACAGCTCGCCGATCGTGGACGGTAACCGTATCTACATCTGCCACGGCGAGGAAAATTTGCAGAGCGCCGACCGCGGCAAGGTCATCTGCTTCGACGGCGCCGCGATCAAGGACGGCACCCCCAAGGTCATTTGGGAGAACAACGACGCCGTCATGGCCGGCTACACGTCGCCGCTGCTGGCCGACGGCAAGCTGTACGTCTGCGACGACACGGCGCGCATGTTCTGCTTCGACGCGCAATCGGGCAAGTCGCTGTGGCGCAAGCCGTACAAGTATGGCCGACTGTCGCGCGGTTCCCCCGTGATGGCCGACGGTAAAATCTACGTCTTCGAGGTGAACGCCAAGTTCCACATCCTCAAGCCGACGGCGAAGGGCTGCGACGAGTTGCACGAGCAATTCTTCCCCGGCTTCGTCGAGACCAACGGCACCCCCGCGGTGGCCGACGGCCGCCTCTACTTCGCCACGCTGTCCGAACTCTTCTGCATCGGCAAGAAAGACCACAAGATGCCGGCGGACAAGGTGCCCGAAGCGCCGAAGGAAACCCCTTTCGACGCCAAGGCCGACCCGGTGTTGCTGCAAGTCGTACCCGCCGACGTGGTCCTCGCTCCCGGCGAGAAAGCCGCCTTCACCGTCCGCGGTTTGGACGCCAATGGCCGCGTCGTCAAGGAATACAAGCAAGGCGAATGGACGCTGCCCGTGCCACCGCCGCCGCCGAAATCGAAGGTGGCGCCGGCCGCTCTACGCGGCACCATTAGCGCCGATGGCCAACTCGTCGTCGCCAAGGACGTGCCCAATCAGCAAGGGTATGCCGAGGTGAGCGCGGGCGGTCTCAAGGCGCGTGCCCGCGTTCGCGTGGTGCCGCCGCTGCCGATCAAGGTCGATTTCTCTCAGATTCCCGAAGGCCACACGCCCGACGGCTGGGTGAATTGCATGAACACCAAGTTCGCGGTCGTCAAGCAGGCCGACGGCACCAAGGTGTTGAAGAAACTGGCCGACAACGCCATCCCGCCTTTTGCCCGCGCCAACGCCTTCATGGGCCTGCCGAGCATGACCGACTACACCATACAGGCCGACTTGAAGGGCAAGGAAGTCCGCGGCTACCTGCCCGACATGGGCATCGGCGCCAATCGCTATACTCTCTTGCTCGACGGCAAACTCGACGACAACGAAAAAGAGGGCGACATCGTGCCGCCCAAGAAGGACGACCCGAAGCCCGCCAAGGACGACAACAAGGATAAGAAGCGCTTCCTCCGATTGATATCGTGGGAAGGGCCGCGCCGCGTCTACGAGAGCAGCCAATTCCACTGGCAGCCCGACGTCTGGTACACCTTCAAACTCACCGTGGACGTGCAGAAAGACAAGGCGGTTGTCCGCGGCAAGGTCTGGCCCGCCGGGGAGAAGGAGCCGGAGAAGTGGACCATCGTTTTTGAGGACAAGACGCCCAACCGCGAAGGGGCGCCGGCGCTGTACGGCTACGCTACCGGCATCCTGGCCGACCAGATTGGAACCGAGATTTTCTACAACAACGTGAGCGTGACGCCCAACAAGAAATAGCCAATCACCAGGCGAGCGGGGGG
>JBBSES010000660.1:0-2753 GCA_038239465.1 Gemmatales bacterium | reverse complement strand
GGCGGGGTTTATCCCCGCCGCTTGTCATTCCCCTCAGCGCTTTACCTCCCGCAACAAGCGCCGATAGCGTTCCGCCACCGGCCGCGCCTCGAACGGAACACCGCTTTCTCCTAACCGGCAGGCATCGTCGAGGTGCCGCCGTGCCGTCGGAATGTCGCCTTCGTCCAAGGCCAACAAGCCACGCAGGACGTGCAAGTCCGCCGCCGCCTGCCAGGATAGGCTGAGGATGTGCAGGTCGCTGCCCGCTTTCATCTCGGCGCGCAGCCGGGGCACGATCGTCAGTTGGCCCCACGGCGTCGACTGCGTGAGTTGCGCCATCCAGTCGGAAAGACCTCTTGCCAACGGAGCGTGCGTCGATGCCGTCAGTCCATCGAGCAATTTGTCGGTGGAGGCGCCGGCGCGGGCGTAGTCCCCGAGACTGGCCGCGAGAAAGGCCTGGTAGCGGTCGTAACGCGGGCCGAGCGGCGCCCGCAAGTTGTCGGCCAGCACGCTCGGCTTTTGCGGAGGCGGCGAGCGCATCCGCTCGACCTGTCCCGTGGTCAACGCCAAGTAAAGGTACAACTCCACGTCGGGCAGGGTGAACTCCGCGGGGTCGGCGCGATCGAGCGCGGCCAGCGCCTGTCCCGCCAGACCGTATTGCTCCAGGGCCACGAGCGCCCGGGCCGTGGGCGTCATTTGGGCCGTCTTCAACTCGAAGTCGGTACGCAATTCGCGCACCTCCTTTTCGAGCGCCTGAATCAATTCGCCGAAACGTTGCCCGTCCGCGGCGCGCGCCGCGGTGGCGCTTCTCATATGTTCGAGGGCGAGATCGTAGTAGCCATTTTCCCAATACAGCTCGGCCCAAAGTTGATGCGCGTCGATCGCGTCGGGCTGCAGCGCGAGCGCTTGTTGCAGAGCGGCGGCCAGCTGGCCGGTGCGCAGCAACTGCCGGCCGCCGAGACGCATCGGTCGCCGCCTCGATAGGCGAAAGCGAATGATGGCAGGATCGAAAGGAGGCGGCGCCTCGCCGGCCCAGTGGTTCTCTTGGGCCTTCCACAGATGCCGTGTCGCCTGGGCAAGACGCAGCTGGCAGGTGAAGTTGTCGGGACTGGCCGCGACGGCGCGCCGCGCGGCGCGGAGGGCGAGGACGAGGGCGGCCGGCGGCCCGGCGTCGCGCGCCGCCAACGCTTGGTACTAGAGCGTTTCGGCCAGGCCCGTCGGCGGCGACCAAATCGTCGCCGCCGTGAAAACGGGTGGCACGGTTAGGCAGGCGGACACGGGACCGACCTCGATGGCCGTCCGCAGTGCCTGGCGTTCGCGGGCGCTGACGGCATCGAAATCGAGCAAATACTGCAACGCCTCATCGACATCCAGCGGCCGTGGCGGGAGGGGCTGTCCCCACTGCCGCCAGCCTTCACTCGCCTGAGCCAAGCGCTCGGGACCGTTAGCGGGCGAACGCGAAGCATTGGCGCCGAACGCGCGGCCGTCGAGGTCAAGCGATAACCCGGCAAAGCTATCGGCCTTCGCGTCCTCGGGATCGCGCCAGCCCAAGATCGCGGTGCGGCCATCCATGTACAGCGGCACCCATTGCCGCGGGTCTTGCAACAACTGGAAGATCGTGGGATTGAAGTCGCCGCCGGACAGGATAACGCGGTCGATGCCGCGCGTTCGGAGGACGTCTCGTGCATCCGCGTCCGCCGTGCCGGCCAGGGGCAAGAAGCGGCGCCGCAGGGCCAGAGCGTCGTCGGTCACGTCCGCGAAGAGGGGATAGCGCTGATCGTAGAACCCCTTCTCCTCGGGGCAGTACCAGGCGCAGTAGTTAGCCGCCTCGGGCGAGACATTGAAGCCGCGCGACCCGGCCTTCAGCAGTCCTTGGTCGTGCCAACGCTTCATTTCGCGGGCCGCCTGGCGTAGCGACGGATCGGCGTCCACCTGCCAGGAAACCCGGCGATTCAGTTGCGGATGATCGGCGTGCGGCTGCACTTTGCCCAGCCAGGCCGCGGCGAGCAACAGCAGCAGCGCGAACAGCGTCAGCGAGCGGCCCGACAGCAGCCAGCGCCGCGCTCTCATGCTCTCGGGAAGCCCCGTCCCATATCTACGCTCGGCGGCGTCTTGCACGTTGAGCGCGGTAATCGGCCCGGCCACGACCGCGAAAAAGGGCATGAAGCGCCAGTTTGCCAGGCTGAGCAGAGCGAACGTTGCCCATAACATTCCACGCCAACTACGGAGCGATCGGAAGTCCAGCACGAAGGAAACGAGGCCCAGGGCCAAGAGCGCGAAGTAGGCGGCGCTCGTCGCCAATGAACTGAAGCCGGAGGCATACAGCCCGCTTCCCAACGGCGAGAAGAACAGGCCGGCGAAACCGGGATCGGCGCTCAACGCGCCCAGGTTCCAGACGGCGAACAACTCGGGCGGCAGCGCGACGGCATGGACGTGATGCGGACTGAGCAGGCACGCGAAAAGGCCGAGTGCCAGCACGATCGCCAGAGTACGGCCTTCGTCGGGAATACGCTCCTTTTGCGCGAGATGCCCTAGCAGGGTGAGGGCCACGGTCAGCGGACCGAGCAAAAACCAGCTATCGAGATTGACCCATAGAGCGAAGAGGATCGGCAAGCCGTAAAGCCGCCTTGCAGATGTTTTCCGTCTCTCGGTCTGCTATAGCCAAAGGGTAAGGACGTGGAACAGGTAGGATACGATCACCGGCCGCAAGAAGAGGTGCGGGATGAGCGCGTCCAGGGCGTGGGCTGTGCAGACGGCCGGCAGCCAGATGCTCC
>JBBSES010000659.1:0-2753 GCA_038239465.1 Gemmatales bacterium | reverse complement strand
GCGTCCCGCACTTCGTCTGAATTCTGGCGAATTCAGCTACTCAGACAACGACCCCCGTAGCTGAATTCGCCAGAATTCAGACCCGCGACCCTAAAGTCAAGCCTTGACACTGCACTAGGCAACTCTCGTGCCAGCGCCTTCGCCTTGACAGGAATCGCGGCTCTGCCCATAGGCATGGCTCGCAAGACTCGTCGAAGCGGGCGAACGCGGAGACTACGCAAGCATTTATGCGGCCGCTTTACGTTGCAAACCATCGGTAAGCGCCAATTTCTCCAACACGAACCGCGCCGCCCGCTCGCACGCCCCCGCCTCGGCGACGCGGCCGCGCAGGGCCGCGAGCTTATCGGTAACGGCGGCGTACTCGGCCGGGTCGTTCAGCCAGCGCACCAGGTAATTGGCGATTCCCTCCGCCTCGCAGCGCACCGACAGAAACTCGGGGAAGAGTTCCTCGCCCGCCAACAGGTTGACGAGGCTGATGTAATCGCTCGTCTTCAATACCTGGCACAGCTTCATGTCGAACGACGAGACCCGATAGACGACCGCGCTCGGCTTGCCGCGATACAGCAATTCCAGGCCGACCGAACCCGAGACGGCAGCGCAAGCTTGGGAAAGATGGATGATTTCCGTGGTTCGGCCGACGTGGACCTCGGCCGGTATATCGAAACTTCGCAGGCGCTGGACCACTTGCTCGCGGTGCGCCTGCTTGTAGCACGCGAACAGAAAACGCGCGTCGGGCCGCGCCGCGTGGACCCGGCTTGCGGCACGGAGCAGGCTGCCGAGGTTGCGGTCCACCTCCTGGCTACGCGAGCCGGGCAAGAGGCCGACGATGGGGCCGCCCTTGCCCGACTGTTCATTCACGAAGGCGTCGTCGAGGCGCTGCTGCGGCAATTCGTCGAAATAAGGATGGCCGACGAAATGCGCCTTCACGCCGCGCTGCCGATACCATTCTTCCTCGAACGGCAGCGAGCAAAGGACGTGATCCACGAAGCGGCGCATCTTTTCGACGCGCCAGCCGGCCCAGGCCCACAGCTGCGGCGGCACGAAATAGAACACCGGGATGCCGTGATAGCGCGCCCGCCGAGCCAGCCACCAGTGCAGGCCGGGATAGTCGATCAGTACGACGGCGTCGGGCTTGTGATGGCTAAAATAGCGGTCGGCCTGCGAGACGATTTGCAAGAAGACGTGGGCATGGGCGAGGACGCGCACGAACCACATGACGGCCAGTTGCGTGAGCGGGTAGAGCAGGCGGCAGTTCGCCGCTTCCATGTGCGGGCCGCCGAAGCCGACGAGTTCTACCCCCGGATGCAGGCGTTGCAGACAACGGGCCAGGTTGGCGCCGTGCAGGTCGCCGCTCGGCTCGCCGGCGGAAATGAAGATACGCATGGGAATCCTTTCCCGGTTCAGAGGACGTAGTTGGCGCTAGCCCTTTTGCGGCAGCGCCGGCTGCAGTCCCGGCAAGGCCGTCGGTTCGGCGACCTTGCGGTAGCCCAGCGCCGCCACCACTTCGAGTACTTCGCTCCACGTCGGGAACGGTCGGCGGTTGTCGCGTTTGTACTGGTCCATCGCCTTCATGAAGGCGATCTCCTCGTCGGTATACTCGCGCTCGCAAGTGGTCGGATCGACCTGGCGCCGGCGCTCGACCTTCCGGCGGTCGGTGCCGCTCTTGCGCCGCTCGATGGCGACGGGGATATTGCGCTTGCGGCGCTCGGGGCTGGCCACTTTCGGCGCCGTGGGTTCTTCGTCGTTCATGTCGGGAAGATCCTGTTGCGAGTCGGAGATCGTGCCGACGGGGGGCGTCGCAAGATTTAAGATGTAGCCTAACCGCCGG
Source organism: Gemmatales bacterium (assembly GCA_038239465.1). Taxonomy (GTDB): domain Bacteria; phylum Planctomycetota; class Planctomycetia; order Gemmatales; family Gemmataceae; genus JBBSES01. The sequence goes on along the minus strand of JBBSES010000659.1, from coordinate 925 downwards.
GGGGGCAGTGTCAAGAACAAATGAAGATCCCGTGTGAGTGTCTTGGCGAGCGGGGGGCGTCAGCCCCCCGTGGCTTTCGCACGGATGACCACCGGGGGCTGACGCCCCCCCGCTCGCCCAGGAAACGCTCGTTATTGAGGAACGAGAACCTCATACAATACCACCCCACAACTCAGGAGCCTTGCACCATGGACCGCACGACCGTCAAATGGGCGCCCTCGATCCTGTCGGCCGATTTCGCCCGCCTCGGCGAACAAGTGATCGAGGCCGAAAAGGCCGGCGCCAACCGCATTCATATCGACGTCATGGACGGCCATTTCGTGCCTAACATCACCATCGGCCCCGTCGTCGTCCAGGGAGTTCGCCGGGTGACGCGGCTGCCGCTGGAAGCCCATCTCATGATCGAGCGGCCCGACGATTACCTGGAAGCGTTCGCGGCGGCGGGCATCGATGGCATCCTCGTCCACTGGGAGGGGGCTGTCCACCTGCACCGGACCTTGCAGCACATACGCAAGCTGGGCAAATACGCCGGCGTCGTCCTCAACCCGGCGACCCCGGCGAGCGTCCTGGAAGGGATGTTGCCCGAGGTGGACCTGGTGCTGGTGATGACGGTGAATCCCGGTTTCGGCGGGCAGGCGTTCATCCTGGCGACGCTGGAGAAGATTCGCGTGATCCGGCAAATGATCGACGCCGTGAAGCCGGAAATCGAGTTGGAAGTGGACGGCGGCATCGACACGACGACGGCGCCGGCGGCGGTTCGCGCGGGGGCACGGGTGCTGGTGGCGGGGTCGCACATCTATGGCCGACCCGAAGGAGTGGCGGCCGCGATGAAGCATTTGCAGGAAAGCGTGCAGGGGGCCAGTGCGTGAGGCATGGCGAGCGTCGAGCCGTAAGGCCGACGTGTGAGCGGATCACACGTCGGCCT
>JBBSES010000658.1:0-2760 GCA_038239465.1 Gemmatales bacterium | reverse complement strand
CGGCTGGTGAAGCCGTGAGGCCGTGCCATGTCCAGCGTCCGTTTCCAGATGATCGGCGGCTTCCTCGGCGCCGGCAAGACGACCGCGCTGGCCCGCCTGGCGCGGCACTACGCCGCGCGCGGGCAGAAGGTCGGCCTCGTCACCAACGATCAGGCGCAAGACCTCGTGGATACCCACAGCCTGCGCGGGCAGGGCTTCCCCGTGGAGGAGATCGCCGGCGCCTGCTTCTGCTGCCGCTTCGACGACCTCATCGACAAGGTCGGCCGTCTGGAGGCGGGGTCGCGTCCCGACGTGATCCTGGCGGAACCCGTGGGCAGCTGCACCGATTTGGTGGCGACCGTGGTGCAGCCGCTCAAGGACTTGTACGGCCAACGATTCGAGGTGGCGCCCTACCCCGTGCTGTTCAAGCCGAGCCACGGGCTGCGCATCCTGCGCGACGAGGCCGACGCCGGCTTCTCGCCCAAGGCCGCGTACATCTTTCACAAGCAGTTGGAAGAAGCCGACGCCATCGTCATCAATCGCATCGATGAACTGCCCATCGACGATCTGGCCGAACTGGCGGCCCTGGTGAGCCAGCGCTATCCCGGCGTTCCGATCTTGCACCTGTCGGCCAAGACCGGCGCCGGCTTCGAGACCTTGACGGAACTGCTCGACCGCCGCGGCGATTATGGCCGACGCATTCTCGATATCGACTACGACATCTACGCGGCGGGCGAGGCGGAACTGGGCTGGCTCAATTGCGGCGTCGATGTCACGGCGTCCCCGCCGTTCGACCTGGACGAATGGCTGTTGGAAGTGGCGCGAAACCTGAAAGAAGCATTGGCCGACGCGGAAGTGGCGCATTTGAAAGTCATCGGATTGGCCGACGGCGCCTTCGGAGTCGCCAACGTCGTCAGCAGCCGCACGGCGCCGGAATTGTCTTTGCCCTCGAACGCGCGCGTCTCGAGCGCGGAGCTGATTATCAACGCGCGCGTGGCGCTCGACCCGGAAGTCCTGGAACAAACGGTGCGCGCGACGATCGCCGCGCTTGCGGCCACGCGGAGCATCGCAGCCCGCGTGCGCGGGGTGCAAAGCTTTCGCCCCGGCCGGCCGACGCCCACGCATCGGTACGACAAACCATTGGTTAACGACGCTTCGTAGAAGCGTTGAATCGCCGAACGCTTCTGCGAAGCGTCGCTAACCAGTTTCGGCCGCGCTTGATACAGTAAGGACAGCGCGGCGTTACCGCTCGTTCTCCCTTCGCAAAGGAATCGATCATGGCACGACGGTCCTGGGCCTTGCTCGCGGGCCTGCTTTTGGCGTGGACGGTCAGCGCGCGCGCGGCCGACGACATCGCGCCCGGCAACTACAAACTCAGCGTCCTGGGCCCCGGACAGCAGTTCACCCTCTGGCTCATCAAGCTCGAAGAGAAGGACGGCAAGTGGAGCGGCGAAATCCTCAGCACCAACAAACGCATCCAGCTCCCGAAGACCACCCTCGGCGACGTGACCGTCAAGGACGGCCTCCTCAAACTGAATCTCAAAGCGGAGGGCGAGCGCTTCTCGTTCGAGGGCAAGCAGCCGGCCGATGGCAAGAAGATTGTCGGCACCGTCAAGTTGCAAGAATTGTTGCCGGCCCAGCTGGAGCCGACGACCATCAAGAGCCTAGAACCGATCGATTTGGCGCGCGAGGTCATGGCCCAGCCCAATCCGAATGGGCCGGAACTATTCGACGCCGCCACCACGCTCATGCGCCAGGCGGCGGCGAAGAAAGCCAAGCCCGAGGAGGTGCGCGGCTGGGCGAGCAAGGCGTCGAAGGCGGCGGAGACCTATGGCCCGCGCTGGCAGCTGGAATACGCCCTGCGCGTGGCCGACATCCTCGCTTCGCAGGAAGAATACGCCGCCGAGGCGGTTCAGTACGCCCGCCAAGCGGAACGGCTGTTGCCGGCAGGGAGCAAGCCGCCGTTGCAGAAGCGCGTGCTGACGACCGTGGCCACCGCCTTGAAGAAGGCCGGCAAGGAAGAGGAGGCCAAGGAACTGGAAGCCAAGGCCGAGAAGCTGCCGCTGGTCGCCGTCGCCAAGTATCCGCCGCGCACCGGCAAGAACGACAACGTCGTTTTGGTCGAATTGTTCACCGGCGCCGAGTGCCCGCCCTGCGTCGCTGCCGATCTCGCCTTCGATGCCCTGGGCAAGACTTACACGCCCAAGGAAGCTATCCTTCTCCAGTACCACCTGCACATCCCCGGCCCCGACCCACTGACCAACGCCGACGCCGAGGCCCGGCAAAAGTTCTACGGCGACGACATCGAGGGAACGCCGACGATCTTCCTCAACGGGCAAGTCGGCCCCGGCGGCGGCGGCCGTAAGTCCGATGCCCACGACAAATACGAAGCCTTTGTCGAGGCCATCAATCCGCTCCTCGACAAGCCGGCGCCGATCAAGCTAACGGCGACCGCCGAGCGCAAGGGCGGCAAGATCGACATCGCCGCCGAGGTCTCCGGCATCGACAAGCCCGAGGACAAATTGCGGCTGCGTTTCGCTTTGACCGAAGAGGTGGTCAAGTACACCGGCGGCAACAAGCTGGATGCCCATCACCACGTCGTTCGCGCCTTCCCCGGCGGCGCCAAGGGATTCGCCATCAAGGAAAAGGGCCTTAAGCAAACGGCCAGCGTCGATATCGTCGAGGTCCGCAAGTCGCTGACGAAGTACCTGGACGAGTATGCCAAGGAAACGCCGTTCCCCAATAAAGAACGGCCGCTCGATCTGAAGAACCTGCGCGTGG
>JBBSES010000657.1:0-2769 GCA_038239465.1 Gemmatales bacterium | reverse complement strand
GGCGAACTCGGCGTAGCACAGGGCGGCGAAGATGCAGGTCACGCCCGCGAGGACGTAGGAGACCATGAGCGCCGGCCCGGCCACCGTCTTGGCCGCCGCGCCGGTGGCCACGAAGATGCCGGCGCCGATGACGGCGCCGATGCCCAGGGCCGTCAGCGTCACCGGCCCCAGCACGCGCTTCAGCCGATGGTCGCCGGCCATCTCGTCGAGCAACACTTTGAGCGACTTCTTGGCGAATAACTGATTTGGCTTTCCCATGATTTCCCCTTACGGCGTATCGATGATAAGCGTCACCGGGCCGTCGTTGACCAACTCGACGCGCATATCCGCGCCGAAGCGGCCGGTCGCCACCGGCACGCCGAACGACCTCGTTTCGCGCACGAATGCTTCATACAACGGTTCGGCGATCTCCGGCGCGGCGGCATCGACGAAGCTCGGCCGGCGTCCCTTGCGGCAATCGCCGTAGAGCGTGAACTGACTGACGACGAGTACGGCGCCGCCCACGTCGGTGACGGCGAGGTTCATCTTGCCGTCGGCGTCGGCGAAGACGCGCAGGCCGGACAGCTTCTCGGCCAGCCAACTCGCTTGCTCGGCGCTATCGCCCGGCGCGACGCCGAGCAGGACGAGCAAGCCGCGGCCAATGGCGCCGACGGTGTCGCCATCCACGATGACGCGGGCCTCGGTGACGCGCTGTATTACGGCTCGCATGATGGTCCGTCCGCGAAACCGCCCCGCCGGGAGAGGGTGAGGCCAATACCAATGGGTAAGGTTATAGCAGAAACTTTCGCGGACGGCGCTCGAGAATCGGCGCTTTCCCGGCACGCGGTTTGCGGTTTCGTTAGTGACGCTTTACGGAAGCATTCCACCGCCGTCTGACTCAACCGGGAGACTGTCATGCGCCGCATCCTTCTATCCGCCATCGCCCTCGCTGCTCTGCTGTCCCTGGCCGCCGCCGCACAAGCCCAGGAACCGAGGGCCGTCGGCTACACCTTCGAAGGCAAGATGGTCAGTGTCAACGGCTTTCAATTCGTCGTCGCCGACCTCGACAAGGACAGCGAACGCACCTTGACCGCCATGCCCAACGCCAAGGTGTCGCTCGACGGCAAAGAAGCGAAACTGGCCGACTTAAAGAAGGGCACGCCGGTGCGCGTGACGGCGCGCAAGGAAGCCGATCAAATGCTGGCGATCATCATCGAAGGGGTGAGCAAGGGATTCAAATAAACGAAGGTGGCTCACCCGTTCACCCGCCCGTTGCGGGAATTTTCAGACACCAGAACCACCTCTTCGTTTTAGAATCTCTCCCCGCGAGGAAAGCGTCGCCAAAATTCTCCCTTGGGGGGCCGCCAAGCTGGCCCCACAGGACGGCACGCACGTTGGCTGGCGGGGTGTGAGGGCGGGCGCGAAATCGTAGAGGGAACGGCTTTCGACACTTCCGGGATAGACTTTAAGCCTCAACGGAACGATGCAAGGCAGCCCAGGGTTGCCTTGCATCGTTCCGTTGAGGCTGAGGATTCCGACCTTCCAGAGGATGGTGTTCCGCGAATCCCTGGCTATGATGGATGCGAACTAGCGGTTACGAACCTGGATCGATGCGCGCGGCGGTTGCTGGACTACATGGCGGAAGTTTGTGAGAAATTCAACATGGTCGCGCGGCAAACCGTCGCTGCAAAATTGACGATGCGTTCGGCGGCCGTTAGCGCCAGGCATCGCCGGGCCTACATCGTCATCAACAAGAAAGACGCTATCAACCGCGCCAGGCTCCAACGTCTGGCGAACGCGGTTTATCCCAACGGTGGGCTTGAAGTGCTTAACATGGTCGATACCATCCTGGCGGGCCGCCCGCCGCAATTCTAACCGAGGAATCCTCTCATGCTCCGCGCCATCGGCGTCATTGTCCTGCTCGCCGCCATCCTGCTCGGCGTCGCCTATTATTTGCAGTGGTATCACGTGTCGATGACCGACGCCGAAGGCAACACCAGCTTCAGTATCACGTTCGACAAGGAAAAGATTCAAAAGGCGCGCGAGAAAGTCATGGAGTGATGGGCGCCGCCTCGCCAACAAACGGATTGTGCTTCGAGGGCTTTCATGCACGACGATTCCCTGTCCTTCTTGAAGGACTTGCTGCTTACCCCCAGCCCCTCCGGTTTCGAGCGGCCCGTGCAGGAGGTGGTCCGCACCCGGATCAAACCCTTCGCCGACGAGGTGCGCACCGACCGGCACGGCAACGTCATCGCCGTCCGCAACCCGGAGGGCCAACCGCGGATCATGCTCGCCGGGCACTGCGATCAGATCGCGTTGATGGTGCAGCACATCGACGATAATGGATATCTCTTCGTCCAGCCGATGGGCGGTTGGGACATGCAAATCCTCCTCGGCCAGCACCTCACCGTTTGGGCACGGAGTGGTCCCCTCCCTGCCGTCGTCTCCCGCAAGGCGCCGCATCTGCTGACCGGCGAGGAACGCGCTAAGGTGCCGCAGTTCACCGATATCTGGGTCGATATCGGCGCCAAGGACCGCAAAGACGCCGAGGAAACGGTGTCGCCTGGCGATCCTGTAACGGTCGAACTCGGCTATCGCCCCTTGCGCAACGGTTTGGCGGCGTCGCCGGCGATGGACGACAAAGTCGGCCTTTGGACGGTCATGGAGACGTTGCGCCTCCTGCGCGACCGGCCGTTGCAGTGCGACGTTTATTGCGTTTCGACGGTGCAAGAGGAAATCGGCCTGCGCGGTGCCACCACCAGCGCCTACGGCATCCATCCGACGGTCGGC
>JBBSES010000656.1:0-2794 GCA_038239465.1 Gemmatales bacterium | reverse complement strand
TTTGCGTCATCGCCTATCGCTTCGTGGCTCTGCGCGACGCCTGGAAGCTGCTCGGCGAGGAGTTGCACGTCGATCTCGATTTCGCGCTGCGCGACTTGCCCGGATTCGAGACCGTCGTCCGCTTCGAGGAGCAAGCCCGGCCGCTCGCCTTCTCCGGGGAAGAAATGCGCGGATGTGTACGGCAAAAGCTAACCGATGAGGAAGGACCGGAAGCCGCAGTTAGCCGCGAGGTCCGCGTGCAATCCGCCTCCGATGATGTAGTGAAAGACATGCGTGAGCTCCTCAACGATCAGCTGGCGCGCTGGTATGACGCTCCGTCACTCGCACAATTGGGAGGGGCCAAGCCATGGCCTTCCGCAGCCGTCTCGACCGCTTGCGGCGTCGCTCAGAGCGCTGGCCCGTCGCGGTTCCCGTCGAGCAGATGTCCGACGAGGAACTGCTCCGTCTGATCGGCCCGCTCGAGGCGAGCGACCAACATATGGAAGCAATCCTTGCGGCCAGTTGTCAAGAAAGGGCATTTGATGAAGGATTGGTAAATTTGCGCAAACACGGCAATAAGCCCTTGCCATCACCCTGGGTATCTCGGTAGATTCCCCTCCCTTGCCCATGAGGTCGGCGTCCGTTCTTCTTCTGGCCTCGATGGACGATTCGACCGGACAGGTGAATGTTTCGCATTGCGGGCCGCACGGCGTTTCCGTGATTTGTCAGTGTCGAAGTGGCGACGGGGAAAGATTCCCAGGCTTCGAGAGTTGGCCACCATGCCCTACGACCTTTTCGGCTTCCGCTCCTGGCTGAGAAACTTGCGCCGCGGGAAAACTCCCATTCGGCCCAGGCGGTCCTCGAAGGGGCGCGGCTCGGCGACGACGTTGCAAGTCGGGCAGTTGGAGCCGCGCGAGGCATTCAACGATCCTTTGCTTTCCCTGTCCTTGCTCGCCGGCGCCGGCAGCGCCGCGGCGATCTATTTGAATTCGGCCTTGGTAGCGCCCGCGAGCGCGGGTGGCTCGCTCGGCGAATCGTGGGAAATTTCGACGCATGGGGCGGGCGGATCGGACCATGCCTCGTTGAGTTCGCCCATCGACATCGGGTCGTCCGCTCCGTGGTCGCTGGGCGAGAATCCATACGGTCGGCCCCGCGACGACGGGGATTTTACAGGTCGCGCCCTGGACGATTATTTCCGTTCTTGGGACGGCAATGCGCATTCCGCCGACGCACCATGGACCGACGGCGCCCCCCAACCGTGGGAAGAAGCGAACGGGCACAACGGTGGAGGCGGGGCGGGCGGCGCGGAACCTTCCGGCGAAGCGCATGGCATGGGCGGCGGCGGCGAATCGGCTCCTGGAGATCATTTCGAGGGCGGCGATAGGGGCGGATCGACCTTCGGCAACCCGTTGGCGTCGCAAGATGCGTTTAATTCCAATGGGGGAACGGGCGGCAGGAGCGCACCCGCGCAAAACGCGCCAGGCGCGAGCGCTTCGCCGATACCGTCAGGGACGATGGACACTTCGGGCGTCCCCACCTCGTTTGGTTCTCTCCCGGCCTCCGCCGCCAACGGGATCGCCACTCTACAGACGGCAACGCCGTCGCTCGGAAAAGGCAATTCCTCGGACTCGTCGGCGTCCTCGCCGTCCGTAAATTCGCAGGCGCCTTCGACAGCAGCCACTATTGCGACGCCGGCCGACGCCGTGGGCCGTCCGATCGCCAACATTCCGCTCAGTTTCGAGCAGAACGTCGGGCAAGTGGCGGATAAGGGTCAGCAGTTCCTGGCCCACGCCGGTTCCTCTTCCCTCTATCCGCGACCGCCGCGACGCTGGTGATGGCGCCGCGTCAAGACCCGGCCACTTCCGTAGCGTCCCAAATGAGTGCGGACGCTTCGGCGGCCACGCCCGCCGTCGCGCCGCCAGCGGTGGTGCAAATTTCGTTCGCCGGGGCCAACGCCGACGCCCGGGCGACCGGCTTGCAACCGTTGCCCGGCGTGACCAACTATTTGATCGGCAACGATCCGAGCCAATGGCACACCGGCATCGTCACTTACCAAGAAGTCCGCTTTCACGACCTGTATCCGGGCATCGACCTGGTTTACCACACCTCCGACCAGGGGATGTTAGAGTACGATTTCGCAATCGCTCCCGGTGCCTCACCGTCAGCGATTCGCCTCCATTTTGACGGGGCGGACTCGCTGCGTCTGGACGGCCAGGGCGACCTGATCGCCGCCACGGCGGGGGGCGATATTCGCCAGCACGCGCCGACCTTGTTTCAAGATGTCGGCGGCCAGCGGCAAAGCGTGGCTGGACACTTCGTGTTGGACGGCGACGGCGGCGCCCACTTCGCCGTGGGAACCTATGACCCGACGCGCGAATTGGTCATCGACCCCGTCGTCCTGGGATTTTCGAGCTATATCGGCGGCACGAACAGCGACGGGGGAACCGGCGTGGCGGTGGATAGCCAGAACGCCGTCTACGTCGCCGGCTACACTTACTCGAGCGATTTCCCGACGGCGGCCACTAATGTTCCCTACCAAGCAACGCGACGCGGGATCGCCGACGCCTTCGTCACCAAACTGACCGCCGACGGCAGTCAGCGCGTATACTCCACCTATTTTGGCGGCGGCAACGTCGATCAGGCCCTCGCCATCGCGGTGGATTCGGCATCGCATGCTTATATCACCGGCTTCACCTATTCCACCGATCTGCCGACGCAGGCCAAGCCATCGCAATCGGGCCCCTTGCAGTCGGCGTATCAGGGCGGACTCACGGACGCGTTCGTGACCGAGTTCAGCGCCGACGGCGCGAGCCTG
>JBBSES010000655.1:0-2796 GCA_038239465.1 Gemmatales bacterium | reverse complement strand
GGCCTCGCTTCACGGGAGACGTGCGCGTCGGATTGCTCGTCACGGTCAGGACGCTGGCTTGCGTCAGGATGCCGCCGCGTTCGCCGTCGGCCAGCGTCACGCGGACGAATTCGTTGCCGCGGATCGGCTTGCCGCCCGGCTTCATCGGCTTCTGCCCGGCGCGCGTGCCGTGCGTGTCCACGATGCCGTAGTGCCGGGCCAGCGGTTCGTTCAGGTAAGTAAAGTCGGCGGCGATGAGGTCGAGGATGCTCCGGTCCTCGCGTACCACCTCGGCGAAGAATAGCTCCGTCTCCTTGAGCATGGCGTTGCGCAACTGCTCGCTGAAGTGCGGAAACAGCTTGGCGTCGGGAGTGAAGCTTTTGAGGCGGCGCAGTTGCAGCCATTGCATGGCGAAGTTATCGACCAGTGCCTTGGCCTTCTTGTCCTTCAACATGCGGCGGACTTGTGCTTCCAGGTTGGCCGTCAGTTGCTTCTTGCCGGCCAGGGCGAGCAATTCCTCGTCCGGCATACTGCTCCAGAGGAAGTACGACAGCCGCGACGCCAGCTGATATTCGTCGATGGGGTGGCCGCCGGCGCTATCGGGCTGGTCGTCCAACTCGACGCGGAAGAGGAACTTGGGCGACACCAGGATGGCTTGCATGGCCAGCTGAACGCCGGCCTCCCACTTGTCGCCGCGCCCCTCGGCGGCCGCGACCAGTTTTAGAAGGCGCCCCATCTCGGCCGGCGTCACGGGCCGGCGATAGGCCCGCGTGGCGAAGCGTTCGAGAATCTCGCGCGTTTGCTCGGCCTTGGGTTTCGTGGCATCGCAGGCGAGCAGGCGCCGTTGACTGGCGGGCCGCATATCCTTCGGCCCGGCCACCTCCAGGAACTCGACGAACAGCGTTCGCTCGTCCTTGTCCTTCTTGAAGTCGTTGAGCAAGGCGACGGAAGCCCGATGATGGCCCTCGGGCAGCGTCACCTCGACTTCGAGGGTGTCGGGCTTCTTCTCGTTGTCGGCCTTCACCTCGAAGGTCTTGATCTCCTTGCCGTCCACCAGCAAAGCAAAGCGCGTCGGTTCGTCGCCCACCTTGGGGGAATAGACGCGCGTTTTGACGATGAACTCGCCGTCGTTGGACAGCTCGACGGCATACGATAGATTGCCCTTGGTGACGGGGCGAAACTTCGTGGTCGGAACTTTGGGACCGCCCGGCTCCAGGTAGCGGGCGGACTGATGACGGACGGTCGGCTTGGGCGGAGTGACGACGATGGCCCGCTGCGTGATGCTCTCGGCGGCGGCAAGGTAGCGTTCCATCAGCACGGGCGAGAGGAACAGCACGTCGCCGATGTTGTCGAAGCCGTGGCCCACGTCGTCGGAGGGAAAATCCTCGGCCGGCTGGAAGTCGATGCCGACCAGATCGCGGATGGTGTTGTCGTATTCGGAGCGATTGAGCCGGCGAATCGTCACCCGGCCGGGATCGGGTCTGGCGTTTTTGTCGGCCCGCTCGAAGACGCCCTTGACCGAGCGCGTGAAGGCGTCGATCTCGTCGGCGCTCGGCCGCGGCTGCTTCTTCGGCGGCATCTCGCCCGCTTGCACTTGTTCGAGAACACTCTGCCACACCTTGCGCCCTTTGAGGAGCGCCGCCTCGTCGCGGTAGCCGCTTAGGGACAGTTCGGCCTTCTTCGCCTTATCGTTGTGGCACTGGAGGCAATGTTTTTCGACGAAGGCAAGGCCCACGGTGCCAAAGGCCGGCGGCGCGTCGCTCGGAGCGGCGGATGCCGAAAATCCGACGATGAGAGCTACGACGGTGAATACGAGGAAAGCATGGATTCGAATCATGCGGAAGGTCCGGTAGGCAAAGCAAGCGGGCGGCGGGAAGGCACGGCGGGAGAGTTAAGGAAGATTGTAACGCTCAGCGGTGGGAGATTGCAACGAGAATTTGGGGGAAAGCGAAAGTCGAGGCCTTCATGCTTCGTGAATATCCACACCCACGGCGGATACCAGTTCCTTCAATGCGCGGCCGCTTGAGGCCCCTACATAGACGAGGGCACTCGTACCCTCGTCTATCGTGTAAATGACTCCGCCCATGCCGACGAACGCAGATGACCCACCGATGCGTCCCACCGCGCGCCATTTCTTCGTGAGCCGACGGGCGACCGCAGAGTCGAGTGGCTCCGTATATCCGGTGTGCGGCAAACCGGCGATCGCCTGCCAACAAAGCATACCCGACATGAATTGGGAGCACGGCGACTCGGCGTACCAAACTTCGTCGTCGGGGTCCACCGTCTGGAAGACTGTCGGGTCTTTCGCCGAGGATCGCTGGCGGACGCCCCAATAGACGACGCTCTGGTTTTCCTCCATGAACACCAGCCGCCCCTGGGCAACGAACAAGGCATCCGGCGCCAAAAGGCGATGCTGTGCCTGGTTAAATTTGTGCCGTCCCACCGACAAATAGTAATCGCGCAGCGGTCCCGGTAGAGGTCGGCCGAGTCGCGTTTCCGCTTGCTCGATGGCGCGGAGTGAGTAGCCGTGATTCGTAGCTTTCCGACCCGTGATCTCGGCCAGAAGCCGGCGATATCGGCCGGCCCAGTCCTCTGTCATTGGCTGGTCTCCGAGTCATTGGGTTGCGTCAAGTGGCGGCATATGCGTATCAGAATCTTAGGAGATTCCGGTTCGGGCACAGCACCACCCCAGGGCCATCCCGGCCAACGCATACTGCCACAGGCTCTGCAAAATCCACGGCACGATTACTCCGGCCGAGACTTTGAACGACGCGACGTTGAGAGCGTAGACGGGTATGCTCCCCACCAGGAACACCG
>JBBSES010000654.1:0-2797 GCA_038239465.1 Gemmatales bacterium | reverse complement strand
TAGTTCTTGCGATGGCATCGTCTTTTCGCCTGCCCCTGCCGTTGCGCATTAAGACGGGCAACCCCAGCGTCAGGCAACTGCCGATCACCACCGTCATCAACGTGACGCGCACGCGGCGGTCGGCCTGCGCGGCCCGCGTCTCCAGCGCTTGCTCCTCGGTCTTCTGCATCTCTGCAATCGTCCGGCGCCCGGCGTCCATGTGCTGTTTGCCGCTGCCCAGTCCACTTGTCGATAGATTTTCTCCGGCTTGACGCGGTCGAGCAGCAGTACCGCCGCGGCGCCGAGGGCGACCAGTTCCAGCGGTAACCCGATGAAGAACACCGCGACGGCGACCAGGGTGACGGCGACGCTCTTCCGCTGCAACCATAAATGGGCGCGGCGCGGCGGCTTGTCTTCGTTGGTCAAGGACTGGCCGTTTTTGGCGCTCATCGTGACGAGTTGATTGCGATAGACCAGGGCGATCATGAGTTAGCTGATGCCGAGGCCGAGGATGGAACTCCGTTAGGCGCGAGTGCCTACCCCGTGGTGATTGCGGCGATGGGGAGCGGTGCGCGCGGGGAGCGCGGGCCCCGCGTGCCGAGCGGTCGGTGCTTTCAACGGCGTCTAGCGCTTGCGGGCCGCGGTAGCGGGCCGCGCGGCGCCGGCGCTTACCTGCCGCCCGCCCGCCGGGAAATAGCCGGCGGTGTTGCCGAATGCCGTATTGTGTCCGGTGCCGGCCAAGGGCGTATAAAGATTGTCCGCCTCTTCCAGCCCGGCGATCTGACTTTGAATGCCGCGAATCTGACCGCTGAACAATGCCTGGTTTTGACGGCGTTCGATTTCCGGGACGGTGCCGAGGAAGTAATTGATCCCCGGATTGCCGCCCCGGGTAATGTCGAGGTAGGGACTTAGCCTCGGCGCGTTGGCGGACGGGTTGTAATAACCGGGTCGGCCATAGTTTTGAGCCTGGGCGGTGCCGGCAGCCGGCAGCAGCACGCCGCCACACGCCATCATTGCACCTAGCCAAAGTCGGTTCATCGCGGTGTCCTCGAACTCGGGCCTTTCGGCCACTGCTTTTTCGTACGCACCAATCGAGGTTACTCCTCACGGGTGGCCCGTCAAGCGTCTACCCGTCCCTGGAGCATCCCGAGGCCCGGAGCGTCCGGCACGACCGGCATTCCTTGGCGATCTTCACCTGGCGACGCCCCGGGTCGTGTTAGCGATTGTTGTTATTGTTGTTACCGTTGCCGTTGCCGTGGCGGAACGAGTTCACCGTCGTGCTGCCGAGGAGAGTGACGCCGAAGAGCCGTTCGATCGGCGAGATCACCTTGGCGATGGTCGAGTCGATCGTGATGATAGCCTCGGCCTTCACGTAAATGCGATCGCCGGGCATGACCTGGTAGTTGGTCAGGTGGTCGGCGCATTGCGTGACCGAGACGTAATCCACCGGCAACACGCGCTCGGGCGACGCATAGGGCGAGCAGGCCGGCCGGGCTAGCCAGATGTGGTGCCGCGACGCGACCGGCGGCAATCCCTGGATTTGGCTGATGGCGTCGAGCACGGTCTCGTTGCCGGTGAACGGGAAACGCTGCACCTGCTCGCCGTAGCCGCCGCCGTCGGTGATGACGTAGTACCACTTGCTGTTGTAGGCCAGCACGTCCACCGACACGTCTTCTAGCTTGAACGGCGCTTCGATGCGCTCCTTCAGCGTGTTGTAGACCGCGACCTTGGCGTCCTGGATGGTCAGGCCGGCGATGGGCACCTCGCCGTAGATGCCCAGGCTAATCTTGCCGTCGGGCCGCACCAGGTGTTGGTTCTGCACCGGCTGATTGGGCAGTGACTTGGTCGATTGCACGAGGAGGATATCGGGCGGCTCGATGACGTACACGGGCAAGGGGAGCTTGGCGCATTCGCGCGGCACCGGCGGATGGGCATGGCCATGCTCGAAGCCGCCATCGTGTACTGGCACCGGGCCGCCGGGGTGCAGGGGCCGCGGCGTCTTGGCGATGTTCTCGCTGGGTGGTTCGGCCGTCGTCATTCCGCCCGGCACGCGCGGCAAAGCGGTGGGCTGAGTGGGAGCCGAGCCGTCCCAGGTGGTACGCATCAGGCCCGGTTTCGGGGGCGCTGCCGGTCGATCGAGCGGCCGCCATTCGCTGGCGACGGCCTGGCCGCGCGGCACCGGCGTGTTCCGCGGCAGCGGCCGGGCGTCTCCTTGGACGGGTGCCGCTTCCGTCGCGCTGGAAAGCTTCGTGACGGAGAACGCATTTTCCACCGGCGGAACGGTCATCGGGAACGAGGGCAACGACGGCGGCGATTCGACCGCGGGCAACGGCGCGTCGTTGACGACAGGCTCTTCCATCGCGGGCGGCGGCATCTCGAGCGTCGGCACCCCCAACTCCGCTCGCAGCGGCGCGGCGGGCAAGGGCGTCGTCCTTGGCTGGGCCGGCACCTCGCGCGGCGCCAGGGGCACGGGCGGCGCCGGCGCGGTGTACGTTACCGGCTGCACGCGCGACGGCGTCATCGGTCCCCAGCCCTCCGTCACGCCCGCGCCGCCGGTCTTCATGACTTTCAGCGTAACGCGCGGATTCTTGACGAAGCGCGCCAGCTGTTTTTCGGCCACCGCCTGGGCTTGCGCCGGCGTCAAACCCGCTACGTTCACCGAGCCGTATGGCCCGAGCAGCAGGGCACCGTTGGGGCCGATGACGCTCTCGCCGCCCATGACCGGCGTGGAATTGGCGCCGACCACGGATACGATCGACCAGCCGACCGTGGCGCGCACCGCGATCGGCTCGCCGACCGGCCGGGCGGTCGTGGCGCT
>JBBSES010000653.1:0-2800 GCA_038239465.1 Gemmatales bacterium | reverse complement strand
TGCTGGGCGGCGTCGGTGGCCCCTGGATCTTCGGCATCCTGATCGGCGGCGGCGATCGCGGCAGCGTGCTGATCGGCTACCTGTTCGGCGCTGCGCTCATGATCGTGGCGGCCGTGGTCGAGCTGATGCTGGGCGTGAAGTCCGAGGGCAAGTCGCTGGAAGAGTTGGCGGCGCCTCTGGCCACGCAGCGGCCGGCGTGATTGGCTCGGGTTCGTAAAAGGGGTGGGGAGCTGCCGACCCCTTTTTCGAACCCGAGTTACTGCGTGACGTAATTGCGGATCAGGCCGCGCACCAGCTGGGCGGCGGTTTGCCCCTTGGCCTGGGCGGCGGCCTCGAGCGCTGAAATCCAGGCAACTGGCAGCAGCAGGCTCAGTTCCGCCACGCTTTGATCGAGCTGCGCCAGCCGCTCCAGCACGTCGGCGCTTTCCGGGCGCGGGGTGTCGCTCATGGCCGATCCTTCGTTGGTGAATGTTTCAATCCGCCCTCGGCGGCATCGCCGAAGGAAACCGCCGACTTCGGGCGAGGAAGTGAGCGGCGGTTCACGCGCCGAACGCGGTATCGCCCACGTCGATTTGATTAACCACGCGACAGACGCCCGGCAGGTCGGCGACGGCAGCCGTCGCCATCTGCTTGAGGTAGTACGTAGCTACGCGCCCGCGCAAGACGAGCATGCCGAGGCGACAATCGCAGGTGATGCTCTTCAGGGCCAGATACGGATTGGCGCGGAGCCGTGCCTCCGCGAGTTCGCCGAGTTGCATGAGTGGGGCATCCGTTCCCGGTTGGTCGTGGCCGACTTCGAGTGCTACCATGATGCCGTTCCCCAGGTGGTGGTTGGGCAATTCCGAGGGGGAAGCCTTCGACAAAAAAACCCCATCGCTCTACCGATGAGGCTGCCATAGCCTTGGTGGATTGCTCTCGTTTACGAATCTAAGGGTCAGGCTAGATCGACCCGATAGGCTTGTCAAGCGTCTTTTGGCGGAAATAGCGGCGCCCCGACGGAGAGTAATCCGCTATGTATATGCAAGCGCTCACGCGGCGGTTGACCGACGGCGCCGCTCGGCTGCCCTCGGCCATGCGCGAACGCCATCGCGTCTATCTCCTCAAAGCCCGAAACGGCGACGGCGGCTTCTCCGGACGCGAAGGCGGCTCCGACCTCTATTACACCGCGTTCGGCCTGCGTTCTCTCGCCATGCTGGACACGCTGACACCCGAGTTTTGCCGCGAAACGTTGCCCTTTCTGCGCGACAGCTTGACGCGCTCGGCCAGCGTCATCGATCTCTTCTCGCTGCTCTATGCCGCGTTGCTCGTCCAGGCGGGCGGCGGTATTGACCTTTTCGCCGACAGCCCCGCCGATTGGCCCGAGCGCGTGGCGGCGACGCTGGAGTCCTTTCGCACCGCCGATGGGGGCTACGCCAAGGCGGTCGGCAGCGTCTCGGGCAGCACTTATCACACGTTTCTCGTCGGCCTGTCCTATCAGCTGCTGGGCCGCCGGTTTCCCCGTCCCGATGCCGTGAAGTCGTTCCTCCTGTCTCGAAGGCGCGAGGATGGCGGCTTCGTCGAACTGGCGCCGATGAAACGCAGCGGCACTAACCCGACGGCGGCGGCGGTCGGCGCGTTGCAGCTGCTCGAAGACGAGCCGGAAGCGTTAGCGCCGGGTAATGCACATCCGTCGCTAACGCGTCCGGCTCGTACTCGTTCCGGCGTCATCGACTTGCTGGCGGCGCTTCCTTCCCCCGAAGGCGGCTTCCGCGCCAATGGCCGCATCCCGGTCGCCGACCTGCTTTCAACCTTCACCGGCCTATGGACTTTGCGTCAGCTGAACGCCCTCGACCGCGTCGATGGCGGCGCCGCTCGGCGCTATGCCGAAGGGCTGCAAGCGCCGGCCGGTGGATTTCGCGGCGGCGCCTGGGACGACGCCACCGACGTCGAATACACTTTCTATGGCCTCGGCGTGCTGGCCCTCCTCGCACCGACGAACACACCATGACGCAGCCGGACGCAATCCACTCCTTACATGTCACCGGGTTGAGCAAAGACTACCCCAGCCGCGGCGGGACGCTCTCCGTCCTCCGCGCCGTTACCCTGGAGTTGTCGTCCGACGAAGCGCTCGCCGTGACCGGGCCGTCGGGGTCGGGCAAGAGTACGCTGCTGCACATCCTCGGCACGCTCGACCGGCCGACGGCGGGAACCGTGCGGCTGGACGGCAGCGATCCGTTCGCCCTGGGGGAAGCGCGCCTGGCCGACTTCCGCAACCGGCATATCGGCTTCGTCTTTCAGGACCACCACTTGTTGCCGCAATGCAGCGTTCTGGAAAACGTGCTGATTCCGACGCTGGTCTGCCGCGACGACAAGGCCGACTTCGAGAAATGGGCCAGGGAACTGCTCGACCGCGTCGGCCTGTCGGGGCGCCTCGACCATCGCCCCGCGGAACTCTCGGGCGGCGAACGGCAGCGGGTGGCCGTGGCGCGGGCGCTGATTCGCCGGCCCGCCCTCCTCCTGGCCGACGAGCCGACCGGCAACCTCGATCGCGCCACCGCCCGCGCCGTCGGCCAGCTGCTCCTCGACTTGCACCGCCAGGAGCGGACCATGCTCATGGTCGTCACTCATAGCGACGACCTGGCGCGGAGCTTTCCGCGCCGGCTGGAAATGGATGACGGCGCCCTGAAAGTTCGCTGAAAAAGCAATCGGATCACGAAAACACGAAAGCACGAAAGGGAAGACGAGAGGGGGAGGTATAGTTCCGGCATACATGCTCCGTTTTCCGTCTTCTTCTTTCGTGCTTTCGTGTTTTCGTGATCCT
>JBBSES010000652.1:0-2806 GCA_038239465.1 Gemmatales bacterium | reverse complement strand
GCTCCCTGGTTAGCCCCTATGCTCCCAAATACCCCCGCGAGGGGGGGCGCGTACCCGCCCCCGTGTACTCGATTAAAAGATCCCACTCCGGGCGATACCGCCCCCCCCCTCGCCAGAGCACCTTGCTAGCGCGGCATTGCTTTCCACAAGCGCGTTCCCCCATCCTCGCCGACGCCGACCAGAGTATTGCCATCGGCGCTGAAAGCAAGCAGATGGGCCGGCTGGGTAAGCCCGGTGAGCGTTCCCCGTTGCTGGCCGGTCTGCGCGTCCCATAGGGCGACGCTCCAGTCGGCATGTCCCGTGGCGATAGTGCGGCCATCCGGCGCGTAGGCGATGGCGCGCACCGCTTCGGCCGCGCCATGGAGTTCGCCTCGCACCGTTCGCGTGGCCACGTCCCAGAGTTGCACGTTCTCGCCGTCGCCGCTGACGGCCACCGTCGCGCCGTCAGGCGCCGCTGCCAGGGCCAACGCTATCACCTTTTGCTCAGGAAGCGAAGCGACCTGAGTTCGTGTCGCGCAATTCCATATGTGTACCCGGCGATCCTCGCCGCTGGAAGCGAGGATTGACCCATTGGCGCTAAACGCCAGGCGAACTACCGGCCCACGGTGTAGCCCCAAGGCGCCGATCTCCTTGGCTTGCACGGCGTCCCACAAGCGCACGTTTCCCTTCTCATCGCCGCCCGCTAGCCGAGGGCCAGAAGGCGCGAAGGCGAGGCAGCGGCAGCGATCGCTTCCCGCTTGCAGTACGGCGCGCGGCCGAGGTTTACCCGTTTCGTAAAGCTTGATGGTGCCGTCGGCACACGCCAGAGCAAAGGTCTGGCCATCCGGGGCGACGGCCATCGCATCGATGCCCACCTGCAGGTTGGTAAGCAGTTCGCGGTCCGTGGGGTTCTTCAAGTCCCAGGCGCAGACGCTCTTGTCGAGGTAGCGGACGGTCAGCACCTGGCCGGAGCCAATGGCGAATGACGTGGTCGGTCCCTGGCCGGCGCTTTGCCCGAGCTTGATTTCGTAATTCCGCGGCGGCGCCAGGCGGGCATCCCAGCGGCGTATGGCGCGCTGGCCGTCGCAGCTGGCGAACGTCTGGCCGTCGGCGCTAAAGGCGACGCCGGTGATGGCATGGTCGTGGCCGCGCAGAATCATGCGTTCCTCGCCGGTCGCCGGTTGCCAGAGGCGCAAGGTTTTATCGACGCCGCCGGATGCCAGCGTTTGCGAGTTGGGCGAGAAAGCCAGCGAATTGACGGTGCCCAGATGTCCCAAGAGAGAGACCGTTTCCTTGCGCGTGGACGGATCCCAGAGGCGAATGCGCGCGTCCTCGCCGGCGCTCGCCAGGAGCTTGCCGTCGGGACTGAACACCAGCGTGAGGATGGGCTTCTCGTGCCCCGCGAGCGCTGGCGTCCGTTCCTTCTCGCCTTCCCAGTCCCAAAGTCGTACCAATTTATCGGCGCCGGCGGAGGCCAGGGTCTTGCCGTCGGGGGCGAAGGCGACGGCCGTGACCGCCGCCTCGCTGCCGCGCAAGAGGCCGCGCTGCGTCTTGTTGGCCACGTCCCAGAGGCGAATCGTCCGGTCGTGGCTGGCGCTGGCGATGATCTTGCCGTCGGGCGAAAAGGCGACGCCACGCACGCCTTCGGTGTGGCCGCGCAGCGTGACGGGATCGCTCATCGCCCCCACGTCCCAGAGTTTGACCGTCTTATCGAAGCTGGCCGTGGCGAGCGTGCGGCTATCGGGCGAGAAGGCCATGCCGACGATCGGCCCCTCGTGCCGCGCCTTGAGCAACCGCGGCTGCGGTTGATCGAGCGACCAGAGGACGACGCTATCGTCGCAGCTGCCGGCCATCGTTTTTCCGTCCGGCGCGTAGGCCAGGCAGCCCGCCTCGCCTTTCGGCCCCGTCAAGGATTCTTGTTCGCGGGCACAAACGCCGCGCAGATAACGATAGGTGAAGTCTTGAAATGCCTCGGGGCAGCGATTGGGATCGTCGAGCAAGGCTCGCGCTCGCGCCGGGTCGCGCGGCGCCAGCGCCGACACCTGCATCAGCTGAAAGGCATAGAGGCTGCGGCGGGCGCGTTCGACTTTATCCTCGGCGTTGGAGCGGGCGGCGTCGGCGAGGGCGCGATCGACCTCGGCTTGACTACGTTGGGCGTTGGCCTCTTGCCGCTGATTTTCCGCTTCGATCGCGCGCTGCTCCACGAGGCCATACGCCTTGGCCAGCGCGGCGCTGACGAGCCAGCCGCTGACGACGATGCCGAGCAAACCGAGCAAACAGAGGCCGACGAGCGCCGCGATGGCCGGCCGACGCCGCGCCCACTTGACGCCTCGGCCCGCCAGGCTCAAAGGGCGAGCTTGAATCGGTTCCTGATCCAAAAATCGCCGCAAATCGTCAGCCAGCGCTTCCCCGGAAGGATAGCGCTTGGCCGGCTGCTTTTGCAGGCACTTGAGGCAAATCGTCTCCAGGTCGAGGGCCGCCTTGGGCTGCAAGCGGCGCGGCGGCACCGGCTCGTCGGTCATCACCTGCAGCATCGTGTCCATCGACGTTTCACCGCGGAAGGGCGGCCGGCCCGTCATCAACTCGTAGAGGATCGCTCCGAGGGCATACACGTCGGCGAGCGGCCCCACGTCCTTGCGTCCCGCCGCTTGCTCCGGCGCGATGTAGCTCGGCGTCCCCAGGACCGCCCCGGTCTTCGTCTGGCTGCTGTCGTCGAGGAGGCGTTTGGCGAGGCCAAAGTCCGTCACCTTAGCGCGGAACTCGGAACTTGGAACTCGGAGCGAAAGACTCGCTTCCTTACGCTCCGTGCTCCGCGCTCCGAGTTCCG
>JBBSES010000651.1:0-2810 GCA_038239465.1 Gemmatales bacterium | reverse complement strand
GCGCGAAGTGCGCGGCCAACTCGCGGAAGTCATAGCTGTCCAGCTAGAAACCATCCGCGAAACCAAGACGCCATGACGCGCCGCCGCGATCTCCTCACTCAACTCACCGCCGAGAAGGAAAAACTCGAACGGCAGTTGGCCGCGCGCAGCGCTCCCTATCGGCAAGAAATGGGAGCGCGCAACGCCAGCTTCGCCGACCTGGCGAAGCGCTTGCCGCGCGGCACCGCGTTGGTCGATATCGTGCAAGTCGATGTCATGGAGCCAATCGCCAAGGGCGGCACCGATTTGAAGCGCACGCCCCACTACGACGCCTTCGCGCTGCGCCAGACGGACAAAGAGCCGGGCTACACGCTCGAATGGGTCCGTCTCGGCTCGACGGCCTTGATCGACCAGAAGTTGAAAGCGTGGCACGGCATCCTCGCG
This sequence comes from Gemmatales bacterium, assembly GCA_038239465.1. Taxonomy (GTDB): domain Bacteria; phylum Planctomycetota; class Planctomycetia; order Gemmatales; family Gemmataceae; genus JBBSES01. The sequence continues at coordinate 2,387 of JBBSES010000651.1, read as the reverse complement.
CGCATCGGCGACAAGAAGAACCCGCCGACGAAGGCGGAGATCGAGGCGGCGCCCGAGCAGTCACTGCGACGCCTCGTGTGGGAACCCCTTGAAGCCAAGCTCGGCACCAGCACGGCGGTTCTGGTCATCCCCGACGGCGCTTTGACGCGCATGCCCTGGGCGGTGTTGCCGGGCAAGGCGATGCGCGGGGCACAGCTGGCGCTGCTCAAGGCCATGCCGCCCGAATGGTCGGATGCGGCGAAAGCCAGTTATATCGGTGCTTGGACGTTGTGCGGCGATCCAGGCGATTTGGCGCCACCGGCGGCCCGTCGGCCGGAATTGGAAAAATGAGCTCCCCGCGTCCGCCGCGTATCCACCATTGCACCTCGGAGCCGTATCGCTTCTTCGGCCGCGAACCGGAATTGGCGGCGCTCGACGAAGCGCTGGCCGGAGGCGACGCGAGCCTGATCGCGTTGGTCGGGCCGGGCGGCCAGGGCAAAACGGCCATCGTGCAGCACTGGTTGAGCCGTTTTGAGCAACACAAAACCGCCCTCGATGGCCTCTTCCTGTGGAGCTTTTATCGCGGCAAGGACGCCGACCTGTGCTTGCGCGAGTTGTACGCCTACGCCGAAGGAATGGAGCGGGCGCCGGACGTGGCCGCCAGCTATTGCGTCGATCGGCTGCTGCCGCGCCTCCGTCGCGAGCGCTGGGCGCTCGTCCTCGACGGCACCGAGGTGGCGCAGCACGACACCGGAGCCTGGCGCGGGCGCTTCGTCCATCCCGAGTTGGGACGCTTGCTCGAAGAGGCGGCGTCGGAGCCGTTGCCGGGCGTCGTCGTCCTCACCTCTCGCTTCGAGTTGCCGACCGTGGCCACGCGGCGGCACGCGCGGCTGCTCGGCTTGAGTTGCCTCGACGCGGCCAGCGCGCGCGGCTTGCTGCGCGGCCTGGGAGTCCAGGGGACGGACGCCGACCTCGATCGATTGGCCACGCTCGGCGGCGGTCATGCCAAAGCGGTCGAATTGCTCGGCACCTTCGTGACGCGATTTTATGCAGGAGAGGCCAGGGATTCGGCGCCACTCGACGCGCCCGCCCTTGGCGACGAGGCGAGCGACGAGGAACGGGCGGTCGCCCGCGTACTCGACCTCTATCGCCGTCATTTGCCGGCCGACGAACAGGATATCCTGGCCCTGGCGACCGCCTTCCGCGACCCGGCCACCGAAGCGCGACTGCTCGAATATCTGCGTAGCGGCCCCGTCGAGACGTTGCTGTTTCAGACGTGGAAGCGCACGTATCCTTCGTCTCTGCACGACCCGGCGGCATTACGCCGGAAAATCGACGGGCTGGTGGATGCGCGCTTGCTCGAGCGCGTCGGCCGTGGTTCGGCCGACGACACGCTCGTCCTCGATGCCCATCCTTTGGTGCGCCGCGCCTTCGAGTCAATGCTTGGTAGCCGCCAACAAAGCGCGGGGATCCGCGCCGGCTTCCTGCGCGGGCGACCCGACCGGCGCCGGCCTGAAACGCTGGACGAAGCGCGGGAAGAAGTGGAGATGTTTCACGCCTATTGCGATGCCGGGCTGTGGAACGAAGCCGACTCCGCCTACGTGTCCCTGGACAACCCCAAGCATCGCTTTCTGGCGCCCGCGCTCGAACGCGATCTCCTGCTGCGGTTCTTCCCCGACGGCGACTGGGGGCGATCGCCGCTATGGTCCGGCTTTGGCCGGTATCGCGCCCTGGCTATCAGCTTCGAGTTGCTGGGCCAGTACGACGACGCCCTCGACGTCTATCGGGAGACCGACGCGGCGTTGCGCGGCGACGCGCTGCTGGCGCTGGGCCGTCTCGAACCGCTGCTCGAACGGCCCACGATGCCTCACCCCTGGCAGGCGCTCTGGCACGCCTATCGAGCGCATGCCCTGTGCCTGGCGGGAAGGGAAGAGGAAGCGCTCCGGTTGGCCCGGTCGCTCGTCCCCGTGGATATTTACGAGTGGGTCCACGTCTTCGAGTGCTATCTTCGCGCGGGCCAGCTGGCGGCCGTCGATTGGCGCGCCCTCGCTTATCGTCCGCCGCGCGCCGAGGAGCATCGCTGGGCAGCGCTGGCCCGGCAGCGCATGCGCCTCGACCTGGCGCGCCGGACGGGGATGGCCGACGAGAACTTTGACGCCGATATGCGCTCCTTGCTGGAAGCCTACGACCGCGGCGGCTTGCCCTACGAGCGGGCGCTGACCCGATTGAGCTACACGCGCTGGCTGATGGACCGGGGCGAGGACGATGCGGCGCGAACAGTGAACGAGGCAACGCGGACACTCGCCGGGCACCACGCCATGCGCGTCATGCTTGCGGACGCGGAGGAACTGGCCGCCGCGCTCGCCCGTCGGCGAGGTGAGGAAGACGCCGCCGCGCTCGCCGCGCGG
>JBBSES010000650.1:0-2814 GCA_038239465.1 Gemmatales bacterium | reverse complement strand
TCTCGTCACCGTCGGCGGCGACGATACCGCCTTCTCCGCGAGCCAGGTTTACCTGCGCGGCAACGGCGCCTTCCGCGTCGCCCACGTTCCCAAGACGATCGACAACGACTTGCCGCTGCCCGGCTCCACGCCGACGTTCGGCTTCGAGACCGCGCGGCACGTTGGCGTCCACATCGTCCGCAACCTGGCCGAGGACGCGCGGACCACGTCGCGCTGGTACATCATCATCAGCATGGGCCGCGCCGCCGGGCATCTGGCGCTGGGCATCGGCAAGGCGTCGGCCGCGACGCTGACCATCATCCCCGAGGAATACCGCAATCGGCCCGTCGCCGTGGAGGAAGTCTGCGACACCATCCTCGGCTCCATCATCAAGCGCGAGAGCGAGAATTCGCACTATGGCGTCGTCGTCCTCGCGGAAGGGTTAATCGAATCGATCGGCGAAGCGGGGCTGCTGGCCGTCATGGGCGAGGGGCCGGTCGGGCGCTACGGCAACGTGGTCCGCGACCCGCACGGCCATTTGCGCCTGGGCGAGATCGAGTTTGGCCGCATGATCAAGGAAATCCTCTCGAAGCGTCTGGAAGAGATCGGCCTGAAGATCACCCTCATCGACAAAGACCTCGGCTACGAACTGCGCTGCGCCGACCCCATCCCGTTCGACGCCGAGTACACCCGCGACCTGGGCTATGGGGCGGTCAAGTTCGTGCGTTCGCCCGCCGCCAGCAACTTCGGGGCGATCATCAGCTTCGTGGGCGGCCGCATGGTGCCGCTGCCGTTCGACCAGATGATCAACCCGAAGACGGCGCGCATGTTGCCGCGGCGCGTGGACGTGGACGGCGAGGCCTATGAGTGTGCCCGCCGCTACATGATCCGCCTGGAGAACAAGGATTTCGACGAACCGCGCCGTCTGGCGCCGTTGGCGCGGGCCGCCGGCATGACGCCGGACGAGTTCCGCAAGCGGTTCGGCTACCTGGTGGGCTTGAGTTAGAGTGCAAGGTCCAAAGTCGCACTCCCGACTTTGGACCTCGAAACGGAAACGAGATACGCCGTCACTTGGCGCGTTGGAAGACGTACAGCCGTTGGCCGCTGCCTTCCTTGGCGCTGAAATCCTTGGGCCGTTCTTCCTTGCCGGGCGCGCTGAAGCAGGTCTTCAATTCGTCGCCTTCGAGGAGGTAGATGCCGAGCAAGGTTTGGTCCTTGTCCTTGCCGTTGGTCCGCTTGGCGTCGATGGTCTTCGGCTTGCCGGAGGCGTCGATCTTCCAGACGCCTTCGATGGTGTCGTCGCCGACCTTGAAGGTGTACTTGTCACCCTTCATGGTGAGGGTGGAGCTTTTGATCTTGTCGGCGGGGACGCTCTTGCCCTCGACTTCGATGGCGGTGACGTTCCAGGTGCCGGCGAGCTTTTCCAGTTCCTTCTTGTCGTCGGCGGCGGCGGTGCCGAGCAGCAATACGACGCCCAGGGTGAGGGACAGGCGCGACTTCATGGCGGACCTCCCGTGCGAAAAGGCGAAACAACGGCGAACAGGGAAAAATACCGCGCCAGTGCGAGGAACGGAAGGGCAGCGCCGCCTCACGGTTGCCAGTGCAGGACCTCGCCCTTGCCGAGCGCCAGCAGGTCGCCGCTATAGCGCTGGAATTCTCCGCGAAAAACCTCGGCCGATACTGGGAAGCCCCAGGCTTGCAGCTGGCGCAAATAGATCGTGACGAAAGGTGGCCGATACACGCAAGCGCGGCGAAACGTGGGCGAGAGGGACGCCATCGGCCCCAGCAAGGCGAGGGTGCCGCGCTTCATGCCCGAGCCGGCTCCGTCTCCCACCCGGCCGCCGACGAAAATACTGCCGGCGATCATGGCGGCGCCGACGTAATCGCCCGCGTCGCCGCCGACGGCGATGAGGCCGCGCCGGAGCGTGGCGCCGACCTCGTGGCCGGCGTTGCCGTCGATGAGCAGCACGCCGCCGCGCATGCCGAGGCGGCTGCCGCGATAGCCGGCCCCCGCCAGGTTGCCGGCGTGGCCGTGGATGTGGATGCGTCCCCCGCGCATCTCGGCGCCGGTCCAATCGCCGGCGTTGCCATGCACGTGTATTTCGCCGCCGCGCATGTGGGCGCCCAGGTGCATACCGACGTTGCCGCGAATGGTCAGGCGGCCCGAGATCATGCCGGCGCCGAGGTGCTTAACGCAGCCGCCATCGCCTTCGATCAGGATTTCACGATCGGCCGCGTCGCCCTCGACGGCGAAGAACTCGCCGAGCGCGACGGAGGCGTTTCCATGCTGCACGGGCAGGGCGGCGATGGCCCTAGCCGACAATTCGGTGAGGCGATCCGGGGTCAGGCACTCGGCCTCGATGGGGATGGCGCCGGCGTAGTGGCATCGAAGGGTGAGCATAGGGTACTGCCGGACGGCACGGGTTCCTTCGCGGGACTACTGCCCATTGCCGGGCTTGCGGCGCCGCAATTCCTCTATTTCACGGCGCAGGCGTTGCAGTTCGGCCTCGGCTTCGCGGCGCGCCTGAGCCTCGTTTTCTCGGCCTGCTTCCGCTTCGCGGCGTGCGTGGGCCTCCTTTTCGCGCTCGGCTTCGGCCTGCCGCCGTGCCCGCGCTTCTCTTCGTTGACCCGTCTGGGCGTGCTTGCGGGCGGCTTCTCGTTCTTCGCCGTCCATCAGCCATTTGCGCGTCAGCGGGTCGTACAAGCGCAGTTCCGTCCCCGAACGCTCCAGATGTAGGCCCAATACCTTGCTCGGCAAGCGCCCCTCCTCGGCGCGGATGGGAACGTAACGGCCACGGGTCAGCCGATAACCCTCCAAAGGCGGGTCGAGATATT
>JBBSES010000649.1:0-2818 GCA_038239465.1 Gemmatales bacterium | reverse complement strand
GGCGGCTTCGGCTACGACCCGCTCTTTCTGGTTCCCGAATACCACCGCACGTTCGGCGAATTAAGCGCCCGCGTCAAGCATGCGCTGAGCCATCGGGCGCGAGCGCTGGCGTTGCTGCGGCCGGCCTTGCGCGAGCTGATGAACGCGCCGCCCTGATTCGCGCGCGAAATGGGGCAAGAACGCGGCCGCGCCGGCCGATCTCTTCCAGGGAGGGAACCGCCATGCCGTCCGACGCCGCCGCCCATTTCGTCGCCCTGACCGACGACATCGTCGCCTTCCGCCATTATCAACAAGCGGAGCGCGGCATGGCGGCCAACACCGTCCTCGCCTACGGCCGCGACCTCGACCGCTTCGCCCGCTGGGTCGCCGACGGCGGCTTGCACGATTATCTCAAACCGGGCATCCGCGAACTCGGGCACTATATCGGCCACTTGCGCGACGAGCAGCTGGCGCCGCCGAGCATCGCCCGCCACCTCGTCGCCTTGAAGATGTTCTACCGCTTCTTGCGCATGGAAGAACGCGCCGACCCGGCGGCCGTCGAATTGCTTAATTCGCCCGCCCTCTGGGAACGCATCCCGCAAGTCCTCAGTCCCGAGAGCGTCGAAAAATTGCTGGCGGCGCCGATCCCCGGCGAGCGCTTCTACCTGCGCGACAAGGCGCTGCTGGAGACGCTGTACGCCACCGGCAGCCGGGCCTCGGAGGTGGTGGGGTTGAAGACAGCCGACTTGCACATCGAGTCGGGCTTCTGCAAGTGCGTAGGCAAGGGGAGCAAGGAGCGCATGGTGCCGCTGGGCAAGCCGGCCATCGCCGCCCTGCGCGCCTACCTGACCACGCAGCGGGTCGATCTCACGCGGACGAACCCCGACGCGCCGTATGTCTTCGTCAGCCGTGGCGGCAAAGGACTAACGCGCGAGATGCTCTGGGTGCTGGTGAAGAAATACGTCAAACGCGCGGGCCTCAACGCCAAGGCCAGCCCGCACACGCTGCGGCACAGTTTCGCCACGCACCTGCTGGCCGGAGGCGCCGATCTGCGCACCGTGCAGGAATTACTGGGCCACGCCAACATCCGCACGACGCAGCACTACACCCATGTGGACCGCGACCGCTTGAAGGCGATCCATCGGCAGTTTCATCCACGGGCGTGAAACGCGCGTCAGCCGCCGATCATGACCGTGGGGAATCCAAGCACTATGGTCCCTCCGTGCGCCGTCAGGTCGCCCATGCGCGCCGCCGGTTGGCCGCCGATTAAGACCGTCATCGAGCCGAGGGCGATAACGTCGGGCGGCCCGACGCAAACAAGCATGTCGCCGACGCGCGCCGCCGGCATACCGCCGATGAGGACCGTCGGACAACCGGGCGGCAAAATGGGACCGCCGACGTGAGGCACCAGGACGGTGACCATAGGGCAAACGTGCATATCGCCGACGCGCGCCGCGGGGGGCATGATTGGACTCCTTGTATGCACGACGCTTCTGCGAAGCGTCGTTAACCACAGGTTCTTAACCCGGCGCCGATTTGCTGCCGCTCTTGGAATCGTCCGCCACCGTCGGCTTGGTCGGCTTCGCTGGCTTGGCGTCGCCGGGCGACGCGGGCGACGCATCCGGCCCCGAACCGGCGGCGCCGCCGCTGTTGATGCTTACCAGCGTCCCCTGGATGAAGACGCCGCCGGGGTTGATGTCGATGAAGTTGCCGCCCACCTTGAGCGATAGCTGCGTGCCAGCCTCGATCACGACCGTCATGCCGCCCTTGATATGCACCACTTGGCCAGCTTCGACGCACAGGTTCTTGCCGATCTTCTCGTGCAGGTCGCCGCCGACCGTCAAGCCCTGGGCGCCGTCCACCTTGATGGCGTGGCTGCCCTTGACGTGCAGATGACTATCTCCTTCCACGGTCTCGGTCTTTTTCTTTTCCACCAACAGGTCGAGGTTGCCGCCGCTGCTGGCCTCGCCTTTGCCGACGGTCAAAAGCAAGTTGCCTTCTACCTGCTCGACCTGATCGCGCTTGACGTTCAGGTGCTTGTCTTGAAAGACAAGTTCGCGTTGATCGCCCTTCTTGCCGCCCTGGTCGGTGCCAACGATCAGATGGCGATTGAGGAGGACCAACTCCATCGCCTCGTTCTTGACGCGCGTATCCATGTTGCGTTCGGCGTGCAGGAAGATTTGCTCCTTGTCCTTGTTATCGTCGAAGCGCCACTCGTTGAAGCCCTTACCGCCGAGAGTGGAATTGCTCTTGATGCCCGTGAGCCGGGGGTCGTGTTTGTGTTTGTCGTCGAGGCCATCGCCGAGGTAGGGCGGCATCTGCTCGGCGTTGTAGACGCTGCCGACGATCAGCGGCCGATCGGGGTTGCCTTCGAGGAACGCGACCACCACCTCTTGCCCCACGCGCGGCCAGAAGGAAGCGCCCCAGCGCTTGCCGGCGATGGGCTGGGCCACGCGCACCAGGCAGCTGCTATCGTCGTTCTTCTTGCCCTCGCGGTCCCAGAAGAATTGGACGCGGACCCGTCCGAACTTGTCCACGACGATCTCTTCGCCCTTGGTGCCGACGACCACGGCCGTCTGCGGGCCATTGATGGTCGGCTTGCCGGTGAGACGCGCGGGGCGGAAGGGGATGGCGACCGGGATGCAGCTGAAGCTGTTGCTGTAGCCGCCGCCTCCGCCGCCGGACTCGAAGCCGCCGCTCTGCTGCGCCGTGTGCTGCACCGCGGTGAGGACGAAGGGACCGGCCGTGGCGCCCTTTTTGGGGAAATCGCCGACCTCGAAGCGGAAGCCCGCCGATAGGGCGCTGCAACTCGATGTGCCGCTCATCAACTTGATGGCCG
>JBBSES010000648.1:0-2818 GCA_038239465.1 Gemmatales bacterium | reverse complement strand
TTATTGATGAGTACGTCGACGCTGCCCAGCTGGCGTTGCGCCCCGCGGATGAACCGCTCGGCCTCGTCCGCCTCGCGCAGGTCGCACGTTTGCGCGAAGACGGCGGTATCTTGCCGAGAAAGCTGCAAACGCGCCTGCTCGACCTCTTCCTCGTTGCGGGCGCACAGTGCCAGACAGGCGCCTTCCTGAGCCAGCTGTCGCGCGAGTACCAGACCAAGGCCGCGCGTGCCGCCGGTGATGACGACGTTCTTGCATCGGAAGTCGTAAGCGTTGAGCGAGCGATAGGCGCGCAACGCGAGCCAGCCGCCAATGCCCATGGCACCTAGTGTGGCCAATCCATTGCGTGCATTCATGTCAGCGTCTCTCGGGAATGAATGATCCATACCCATAGGGGCAAATGGTATGCCGTGCCGAGCATGGCGGTATAGGGCCGATGGCGAATGGGAAACGGCGTCAACTATAGGCCCGAACGCTTGCTCTTTCCTATCCGTGGGCAAGCCGCTGCTTACTCGCGGACGACACTCCTCTACAAATCAGGCAATGCCGACGCCTGCCCTTCGCGTGGCATTCCATTTGCTGAGCTTGCGCTGTCGTCGGCAAAACGGCCTACGAGGAAATATCCCGCTATCATGCACGCGATGGCGGCCCTCCATAAGAGTGCGTGAGCGAAGGAGCGAGCCATGAACACGATAGCCTCAGCGGCACTTGCCGACCCGAAGATCAGTCCGCCATCGAAAGCGCTCAATTCCGCGCCGATCGTCGAGCGTCATCTGCCGGTAGGCGCCGACTTGTTGCCCAAGGGCGGCGTTCATTTCCGCGTCTGGGCGCCGCGGCGCAAGAAGGTAGACGCAATTTTCGAAAGCGAGGGCGGCCAGGCGGTCGTGCCTCTCGCGCCGGAAAAGGACGGCTATTTCTCCGGCGCTTCGATGGACGCCGGGGTCGGCTCGCTCTATCGCTATCGCCTCGACGACGGCAAGGCGCTCTATCCCGACCCGGCATCGCGCTTTCAACCCCAGGGACCGCATGGCCCAAGCCAAGTGGTCAATCCGACGTCTTTTCCCTGGACCGATACAGCCTGGCGCGGCGCGGCCCTCGAAGGCCAAGTCCTTTACGAAATGCACGTCGGCACGTTCACGCCGGAAGGGACGTGGGAAGCGGCCACGCGCCAGCTGGGGGAGTTGGCCGCCACGGGCATCACCGTCGTCGAAGTCATGCCCGTCGCCGAGTTCCCCGGCCGCTTCGGCTGGGGCTACGACGGGGTGCTGTGGTTCGCGCCGACGCGCCTTTACGGTTCGCCCGACGACATGCGCCGCTTCGTCGATCGGGCGCACGCCGTCGGCATCGCGGTGATTCTCGATGTGGTCTACAACCACTTCGGGCCGGACGGCAATTACCTCCACGAATTCGCCAAGGATTACTTCACCGACCGCTACAAGAACGAATGGGGCGCGGCCCTCAACTTCGACGGCCCCAACGCCGATCCGGTGCGCGAATTCGTCAAGGCCAACGCCGCCTATTGGGTGACGGAATTTCACCTCGATGGCCTGCGTCTCGACGCCACGCAGCAGGTGTTCGACAGTTCGCCGGAACACATCCTGACGGCCCTGACCCGTGCCGTGCGCGTGGCCGCCGCGGGACGAAAGACCATCGTCGTCGCCGAGAATGAACCGCAGCACACCGATCTCGTGCGCGCGGTCGAACGCGGCGGCTTCGGCATGGACGCCCTGTGGAACGACGACTTCCACCACAGCGCCATCGTCGCCTTGACCGGACGCAACGAGGCCTATTTCTCTGACTATTTCGGCGATCCGCAGGAGTTCATCTCGGCCGTCAAGTATGGCTATCTCTATCAAGGCCAGCGCTACAAGTGGCAGAAGAAACGCCGCGGCACGCCGGCCCTCGACCTGCCGCCGGCGCAATTCGTGACCTTCATGGAGAACCACGACCAAATCGCCAACTCCGGCCTGGGCCTCCGCTGCCATAAGCTCACGAGTCCGGGCCGCTACCGGGCAATGACGGCATTGATGTTGCTAGCGCCGGGTACGCCGATGCTCTTTCAGGGGCAGGAATTCGCGGCGTCCAGCCCGTTCCTGTACTTCGCCGATCACAATCAGGAGCTATCTCGATTGATCGCCGAGGGGCGCGGCAAGTTCCTGGCGCAGTTCCCGCGCCTGGCGTCGGCCAAGTCGCAGCAAGCCTTGGCGAACCCGGCCGACCCGCGCACCTTCGAGCGGTGCAAGCTCGACTTCGCCGACCGCGAACGCAACGCCGGTATTTACGCGATGCACCGCGATTTATTGCAGCTGCGTGGCACCGATTCCGCGTTCCGGGCACAACGGCCGCGCGGCGTCGATGGCGCCGTCCTGGGGCCGAAAGCGTTCGTCCTACGCTATTTCACGGACGACGGCGCGGATCGTTTGCTCGTCGTTAACTTCGGTCAAGACTTGCACCTCGACCCCGCGCCCGAGCCACTTCTCGGGCCGCCAATTCATAGTGAATGGCGCGTCGTCTGGTCGAGCGACGACCACCGCTACGGCGGCTGCGGGACGGCGCCGCTGGATAGCGACGACAACTGGCGGATACCGGGAGAGACGGCCGTCGTGCTGCTACCGGAACCGATAAGCAGCACCGAGGGCAAAGAGGCGGGAGCGCCTTGAGGCAATGCGTTGACGAGCGGGGGGCGTAAGCCCCCCGTGGTTCACCGCAGCAAATCCCCGGGGGCTAACGCCCCCCGCTCGTCAACGCATTGCCTCAAGGCGCTCCCGCCTCTTTGCCCTCGGTGCTGCTTATCGGTTCCGGTAGCAGCACGACGGCCGTC
>JBBSES010000647.1:0-2819 GCA_038239465.1 Gemmatales bacterium | reverse complement strand
GGCGCGGCACAGCTGCACGCCACCATTGGCCACGGCTTGCCCTATACCTATTTCACGACCAACGGCGGCAACGAGGCGGTCCTGTCCTTCGCCGGGCCGGTTTCAGTCTGGAGCAATCAAGGCGGCGTCCTGGGCGTCACGGTCAACGGCCACAACTACGGCCTCTTCGGCCCTTCCGCCGGCAGTTGGTCGCAGACCGGCAACACGCTCAAGCTGAACCTCTCGGGCAAGGACTATTTCTCGGTCGCCCTGCTGCCCGACAACAGCGCCGTCACCCTCGCCGTCTATCGCGCCCACGCCTATGCCTTCGTGACCGATACCAAGGTCGCCTGGCAGTACAACGAGCAAACGTCGCAGGTGGTCACCACCTACACGGCGACGACGCAACTCAAGGAGTCGGGAAACGGAAACCTCGACCAGTCGCTGATGGCGCTCTATCGCCATCAATATCTCGACTCGGCCGACGCGCTGACTTCGTACACCTATCAATCGCCGCGCGGCCAGATGAAGGTACTCGCCGGAAGCGGTTTCACGACGACGGCGACCTACCACGGCACCCTGCCCGTCCTGCCCGCCGTCGGCGTCGACAAGGCCACGCTGTACGCCTACGTGGATCAGGTCTACAAACAAAACAGTCTCTTCCCCGCCACTCCGACCGACACTTATGGGTCGGGCAAGAACTTGCAGGAGATCGCCAACCTCATCACCCTGGCCGATCAGGTGGGGTACACGGCGGCGCGCGACCGCTTCCTGAGCGAGGTCAAGGCCGTGCTGCAAGACTGGTTCAGCGCCACCGACGGCGGCGGCGAGTTCTATTACGACAAGCAGTGGAACTCGCTCATCGGCTATCCGAGCAGCTACGGCTCCGACACGCGCCTCAGCGACCACCACTTCCACTATGGCTACATCATCGAGGCGTCCGCCATCGTCGCCCAGTTCGATCCGCAATGGGCGACGCAGTGGGGCGGCGCCGTCGAACTGCTCATCAAGGACGTGGACAATGGGGAACGCGATGACAAGGCGTTCGAGTTCTTGCGTTTCTTCGATCCCTACGCCGGCCATTCCTGGGCCGACGGCGCCGCCACCTTCGCCGCCGGTAACAATCAGGAGTCTTCCTCCGAAGCGATCAACTTCGCCAACGCCGTCATCAGCTGGGGCAACGCCACCGGCAACAAGACCCTCCGCGACCTCGGCATCTACCTCTACACCACCGAGACGGAAGCCATCAAGCAGTACTGGTTCGACGAGGACCACGCCGTCTTTCCCAAGGGATTCACGCCCAACACCGTCGGCATCGTTTGGGGCAACGGCGGCGCCTTCGCCACCTTCTTCACCGCCAAGACCGAAGACATCCACGCCATCAACTTCCTGCCCTTCACCGGCGGCTCGCTCTACCTGGGGCAGAACGTCGATTACGTCCGCGCCAACTACAACTCGCTGGTGCGGCGCAACGGCGGCCCCGAGAACGAATGGGTCGATCGCGTCTGGATGTATCAGGCGCTGGCCGACCCGAACCTCGCCGTCGCCAAGTTCCAGGCCAACCCGAACTATCAAGTGTCCGACGGCGATAGCCGGGCCTGGACCTACGCCTGGATCTACAACCTCAATGCCCTGGGCCACGTCGATACGACGGTGACGGCCGACACGTCGAGCTACGCCGTCTTCAGCAAGAACGGCGCCCGCACTTACGTCGCCTACAACTACGGCGCCTCGCCCTTGACCGTGCATTTCTCCGACGGCTTCACGCTGCAGGCGGCCCCGCATACGCTGGTTTCCGGCGGCGCCAACGCCTCGACCTGGACGCCGAAGCCGGTGACGCCGACCACGACGCCGACCAACGTTCTCTACGTCATCGACCAACAAGATCCGTCGGCCGACGCCGGCAAGCTGGGCCGCTTGCCCGCCGATCACGCCACGAGCGACACCGTGTCGTCAGCGGCGGGCGGGCGCTACACCAACGCCCCGGCGCCGAACGCCTTGACCTACCTCACCGAGGGACTGACGGGCGCGTACCAAAGCGGCGGTTCGACCGCCTTCCGTCTGCTGGTCGATAGCGGCGTCTTCACGACCGGCCAACGCGGCGCCGTCGATGCGCGTATCTCCTACGACTTCAACGGCGATGGCGTCTACGACCGCGTCGAGACCTACAACCTTTTCGCCACCGACGCCGTTGCGGGATACGAGGAATACAACCAGCACCAGGGTATTCAGACCGCGACCGGCACCTTCGCCGATTTCCACAATGGCCGCGTCAAACTGGAGGTGTGGAACGCCTTCGGCACGCAGTCGGCCGAGTTACGCACTAGCGCGCCGGCCGTCAACGCTTCGCAAATCGTCTTGCCCTTCACGCTGAGCGACACGGCCCCACCGCCGCCGCCCGCGCTGCCGACGGTGAGCGTCGGCGACGTGTCGCTCGCCGAGGGCAACAGCGGCACCAGGAGCGCCGTCTTCGCCGTCACGCTGTCGGCGGCGAGCAGCCAGCCCGTGACGGTGAACTACGCCACCGGCGATGGCACGGCGCTCGCCGGGCAGGACTTTCAAGCGGCCAGCGGCAGCGTCACCTTCCAACCGGGCGAGACGAGCAAGCAAGTGGCCATCGTCATCAATGGCGATACCGTCGTCGAACCCGATGAAACCTTCACGCTCAATCTGTCGGCGCCGAGCAACGCGACACTGGCGCGCGACCAGGGTATCGGCACCATCGTCAACGACGACGTGGCGCCGCCGCCGCCCCCGCCGACTCTCGGCGTCGGCGACGTGTCGTTGACCGAAGGGAATAGCGGCACGAAGTCGGCCGTCTTCGCGGTCACGCTGTCGGC
>JBBSES010000646.1:0-2822 GCA_038239465.1 Gemmatales bacterium | reverse complement strand
TGTGAGCAGCGATCACGTCGGGCTTACGCCTGGACGCTCGCTAAAACAGGGCGTCGTCACCCCCTCGAAAGCGGGTGCTGACGCCTTTTTTGCCTCAACCCCCGCCCGCGTCCGTCCGGCCCAGGGCCAAATCGAACTCGCCGAGCAACGGCACCAGCATGGCGGCAATCGCCAGACCGAAGGCCCCGCTGACGACCAAAGCGGGTAGCGCGAGGTCGCCCGCTTCGCCCGTCCCCGGCCGGCCGATGAGGACGTGAAACACCGCGTACAGCAGCGCCGGCGGACAGGCGGCGCTGGCCAACGTCAAGGCGCTAGAAGGCCGTTCGCCGTTTAGCACCCACCACAGCCCGGCCACTCCCGCCAACAAGAAAACGACGAAGCTACCCCACTGCGCCTCGAAGCGTCGGTTGACGACGATCAACGCCACACATGCCAGCGTGCCCACCGACAGGAACAGAATGCTGCCCAGCGTCGTCGCCACGGCGCGGGCCGAGTTGTCGGCGCGCAGACCGACATGGACGCCGAGAACGATGGTAAAGACGGCCAGAATCAAGAACGTCGCCGCCACGCTCACGAATGCGGCAAGGGCACGTCCCGGCGCCGCCAGCTGTCCCTGGGCCGCGCACCACCCCGCGAGCAGCAGGGGCGGGACCAAGAACTCCTTCACATTGACGGCGATGCCCCCGAGCTTGCCGAACACGAACTCGCCCGGCGTCAGGTCGGTGACGAGCAATAAGTCGAGTGCCCCGCCATCGCGTTCGGACGCGATGGCGCTCACTGCCTGGGCCGCGATCAGCAATAGACTCAGGACGAGGACGGCCACCAGCGCGGTCGCGGCGGCAAAGGGCGTGGAAGCGCTATCTTTCGGCGCGAGGGTGGTCAGGCACAGCAATCCGATGGCCAGAAAATAGGCCGCTTTCACCAGCAGCGGACGCCGCCCGTAGGCGCGCGTGCCGACCTCGCGCCAAAAGATGGGATTGGCCCATACTCGTCGAGCCGTGCCAGGACTGCCGTGGCTCGCGGAGCGATCGGCTTGCTCCTCGCGATCGGGCAGTTCGCGCCGCGCGAGCGTTTCCCCGCGCGGGTTCCAGGCACGCAGCCGCCAGACCGAGACGGCGTTCAGCGCGACGGCGAGGGAGAGCATCGCCGTCGAATAACCCATAATCGAATGAATAAATGTCGATTCGTTTACGTTTCGCGCGTTGTCGTCCGCCAGCGCGCGGAAGGGATCCAACGGAGTCAGCCCGCGAACCAGGGCCAGGTAGCAGACGAGGCCGAGCAGCGTCAGGGCCAGCGCCGGAAACGTCTGCTCGCGCCACAGGGCGACCAGCGTGCCCAGCGAACCGGCGGCCAAGCTCGTCATCGCAAGGATCACCATCACCTGCGAGACGCGATCGACCGACACCCCGCCCAGGAGAATCAGCATGGCCTGGAGCGGCACGCTACCCAGGAGCAAGAGGCTGGCCGGCAGCAAGCTTCCGACGAGCTTGCCCAGCACGATTTCGCGGTCGCGCAGGTCGGTCAGCAACAGGAGGAGGAACGTACGGCGTTCCTTCTCCCGCGCGACGGCATAGGCCGCCGCCAAAGCGCTGCCGACGGGAACGAGGATCAGCTGCAATACGGCCCACGACTCGAAGAGCGTGCCGCCGAAGCGGGCCGTGTCGCCGAGGGTGGCGTCGCGCGTCCAGCCAACCAAGCCCTGCCACGCGGTCAGACCGACGACCCACAAGAGGCCGAGGTAAGCCGTCCGCGCGACGTAGTGCCCCGGCCGGCGCGGAAGGGTCTGCCATTCGCGGACGAAGATCGGGCCGAGCAAAGCGATTCCAACCTCGGAGAAGAGAGCGCGAGGAGACGGGAACCGTCCCCTCGCCGCGATGATACCGCGACCGCGCGGCCTGGCACAAGTCGCGCGGCGCCGCCTCTCATCCGAAACGATCCCCTCAATCGCGGCCAAATTGACCGTGGCAGCCATCGCAGCTGGCGTTAAGCCGGCGCAACGCGCTTGCCGCGGTCTTGCCGTCTTTGGCCCCAAGGGCCCGCGCCAAAGCGGCGCCGCTGTCGCGTTTCCGCCGACCACTTCTTCCAGGCCATCGGATCGCGCTTGGGCTTGGCCCCCTGGAACTCCTGGCACATGTCGCCCAGCACGGATGCCTGGACGGCGATCTGCCACAGTTCGTCGGTGCGTTGCGCCTTGGCGATTTCCGTTCCCTTGGGACCGAGCTTTCTCTCGACGGCAAGTAAGGTCCTTTCGCCGTCGTTGCCGCCCTTGGATTTGAAGTGGAAGTGCCGCATGGCGTCCCGAAAGGTGAACGTCTTGCTCAAAAGCGGCAGGTTACCCGGCTTCGCGTTCGCATCCGCCTTCACCTCCGGCAGCAGCCGCGCTTGCTTTGTGGCGTCGTCGAGCTTTCCCTGCTGGATCGATTCCGCGATTTGCCGGGCGGCGTCGCGCACCGGAATGCGGCGTTTGGCGTTGTTCGCGTCGGTGTCCATCTGCGCGAGCGCGACGATTACGGCTGCCGTCGTACCCGCGCGTTGCACCGCCTCGGGCGACGGCTTGCCGGCCAGGTCTTTTTGCAACGCCTCGCTCATCGTGGCCACGAAAACCTCGAACTCCTTGTCGTCGAGCGCGGCTTCGCGCTTCTTATCCTCGCCGAAACCATCAGGCTGATGCCCCAGTAGCGCGACGGTCCCCAGCAAGAGCGCGAACGCCCACGAACGTCGGTGGCGGCCCATGCACGATCACCCTCGGCTCATGAATTCCCGCGGCCGCGCGTACGGCGGGGCGCTGACGGTGCCTCTATGTAGGAAGCGGAAGCGATGGC
>JBBSES010000645.1:0-2823 GCA_038239465.1 Gemmatales bacterium | reverse complement strand
CGGTGGCCGACGCCGCCCGGCGCACGTTGAGCCTGCGCATGCAGGTCATCCACAATTCCTTGCCGCTGGCGCTGCGCGACTCCGACCGCGACCCGGAATACGTCCATCAATTGAGAGTCGGCACGCGCCGCGCCGGCGCCGCCCTGGAGATCTTCTCCCTGTGCCTGCCCGACAAGGAATACAAGGCCGCGCGGAAGCACCTGCGCCGCATCCGCCAGGCCGCCGGGGCCGCGCGCGACTGGGACGTCTTCCTCGAAACGCTTCCCCCCGTCGATCAGCAAACGGAACGGCAACGGCCCGCGCTCGACTTCCTCATCGGCATCGCCCTCGCCCAGCGCACCGCCGCCCAATCGCAGCTGGAGGAAGCCAGTCCAAATTACCCTTTCGATTTCGAGCGGCTGATGGCGGAAACGGTGGCGGCCGTGCATAAGCCGCGCGCTCAGCCCGAAATGCAAGTCCTCGGCGACTTGGCCCACCCGCTGCTATGCCGCTTGCTGCGCGAACTGCACGACGCGGCCTCCGGCGACCTCGACGATTACGACCATTTGCATCAGGTACGCATCGTCGGCAAGCGCCTGCGCTACGCCATGGAAATCGTCGCCGACTGCTTCGCGCCGGCCTTCCGCGAGGAGCTATATGCCCAGGTGGAGGAGATGCAGGAATTTTTGGGCAAGGCCAACGATAGCCACGTCGCCACCCATCGCCTGACCGGCATCCGCGATCACGTCCGCCGTCTGCGTCCGGCGGATTGGCGCCGCTTCCGGCCCGGCCTCGACAATCTCTTGCGCTTCCATCAAGAGCGCCTGCCGCTGGAACGCAAGCGCTTCGTCGAATGGTGGGAACAATGGCAACGCTCCGGCGGCGAAGCGGCGTTTGCCGCGCTAGTGAAGGCGCCGAGCACGCCGGCGGTGAGCGGTTTGCCGGCGAACGGGACGCTGGCAGGGTAAAGGTTCCGAGCCGCCGCGACACGGCGGGAATCGACTTCGCCGCTCGTCATTCTTTCCGATCAGTTGATACGAAAGACGGACGCAGAATCGCGTCCAGCAGCCAGCAGCCGCGCGCGTGCGGCCCGGCGGACTGGCAATGCTCGACGACGCGCGGGTTATCGCACCCGGCGTCCATGAGGGCGTCGCCCAGGATGGGCATGCGCTCGAAGGCGTGTTCGTCGTAGATGGCCTGGGCGATGCCGACGATGCAGGCGTTATGCCAGCGGAAAAGTGAGGAGTCGAGCACTATTGGATAGGTGAAATGGCCCAAAATGTCGTCAAACAACGCTGACTGGAATCGTTGCTCCGCGGTAGCGGCGGCCCTGGCCTTCCTGCGAGTCGTGGTAAGCACAGCCTCACAAGCGGATCGCGACGTGTACTCGGCAGCTTCCGAGGCAGCCGCCATGGCGACCTGCACTGCGGCATGGGCGGCCGCATCAGCACCCCACGGGTCGGCACGGCCTGGGCTTGCCGCGCGAGCAGCCGCCATTTCGTTCCGCGTCGCCAATCCGTCGGCAAAACGTTCGGCGATTTCCACAGTGCGCCGACTTCGCTGATCCGGGATCAAGTGCCAGATGTGGCGACAACAGGCGCACGCGAACAACCGCAAGCGGCGACTGCCGGCCTTGCGCCGCGCGTAAAGGGATAGCTGATGGATCGTCTCCATTACTTGCCATTCCGCTAGCGAGCTGGGGGCGTTAGCCCCATTGATCTTGATATGCTCTCGCGAAGAGTCGATAACCCTCGCCTCACTCCTCAAACAACGTCTTCTGCGGCCCATTCGCCTCCGGCCTCACGCGCTCTTCCTTCCCCTCCACCTTATCCCAATCGACCAGTTCAATGGCCGGCGGCACGACGCGCGTAAAGCTGGTGCGCTTGACCGCCTCAAATCCCTTGCCGCCACGTCCGGTCAACTCGCGGCTGCCGTAGAACTCCATGCGCTTGCCGCCGCTGGTTTCGACGATCAGGGCATCATTCTGATTGCGTATCAGGGCGCCGCCGATGCAGCGGTCGGCACCGTCGAGTTTGATGCCGAGGACGCCTTTGCCGACGCCGGAGAGGACGTTGATTTCATCGATAGGGAAGTGTATCACGTGCCCGTCGGCCGACGCCAGGAAGATGGTGCGTTGGTCGCGGACCACTTCGGCGAGGACGACCTTGTCGCCGTCGTTGAGGCGGGCGTACTGCCGGCCGCGCACCGTCGAGGCCACGCGGAACGGGGCCAACGGCATGCGCAGCGTTTGCCCAAGCGCCGTCGCCGACAACAGGAAGGGACGCAACGGTTCGCCTTCGTCGGCCGGCGTGAAGCGCTCGTCGGTGGCCGCGACGGCGACCATCTTGACGCCGTCGGCGATGCGGAAGAACTTGCCGATCGGCTCGCCGTAGCCGGAACTGGCCGGCACCTCGTTGACGCGCATGGTGTACGCCGTGCCGTCGTCGGCGAAGAAGATGACGTGGTCGAGCGTGCTGCCGGGGACGACGGCCATCACCTCGTCCCCCTCGCGGACGCGCGTGCCTTCGACCGACGCCAATCGGCCGACGCGCTTTAGCCAGCCGTCGCGCGTCAGCACCACGTTGGTATTCTCGCGGACGATATATGCTTCCGGGTCGAACTCCGGCGCGTCCTCGGCGCCGGCCATGCGCGTCCGGCGGCGGTCGGCGAACTTCTCGCCCACCTCGGCCAACTCGTCCTTGATGACGCCCCAGAGCTTCTTGTCGGAACGCAGGATGGCCTCGATCTTCGCCGCCGCGGCCGCTTTCTCTTTTAACTCGTCCAGGATCTTTTGAATCTCCAGCTGCGCGATGCGATAGAGCTGCGCGTCGAGGATGGCGTCGG
>JBBSES010000644.1:0-2829 GCA_038239465.1 Gemmatales bacterium | reverse complement strand
TCAGACGGCGGACGGCGACGCGAGCCAGGGCGTCGTTTCCGCAACGGTTCAACGGCGTATGCACGTAGCAATCGCAACCGGAATCGTGGCCAATAACCTCGACCAAGCAGGTGCCATCGTCCGGTATCTCGCTGACCGCCTCCTGACACTGAAACAGGTCCATCAAAAGGGCGGCGGCCTCGGCACCCAGGCGGTAGTCGTCGCGCAAGAGTGCGTGCAGCATCCGTGGACCGTCGCGCAATGCCTCGGCCGCCTGGATGCGCAAGAGATACAGGCGTCGGGCCAGGTCGGGCGCCAGCGGCCAACCGTTTCCCTGCCACTGCGGCGTTCGCGGCGTGCCGACCACCTCGTCCACGAGAAGGGAGAGGCCGTCGCTCGCGCGATATTCGAAGCAGCGGCCATCCAACAAAAAACGGTCGCCCGGCAGCAGGCGATCCGCGAAAGCGTCATCGACATGGCCGACCGCTATCGGCGCGCTGGGCGCCAAGTCGTCGTCGGTTGGCCGCGTATCGCGGATGCAGACCGGCCGCGGCTCGTCGGCGACGATAGTGCCGAGATTGCGCCGCAGCATCCGGGCGGTGGCGATATCGACGATGGCGAATTCGTCGCCGTGCCAGCGCAAGCGGGACGGCAGCCAGACGCTGCCATCGCGGTGCCGGCCCGAGAGATAGTCGAGGCAGGCGTCGAAATCGGCGCGCGGCAATGCGCGGAAAGACCAGGCGCGGCGTGCCAGGGCATACGCCTCGTCGGGATGCCAGCGCCGCTGGGCCGCCATGCCGACGAGATGTTGGCAGAGGACGTCGAGGGGCGCATCGGGCACGCACAGCGGTTCGCACTGGGCCGCGCGGCCGCTGGCGTTAGTGACGGCGGCTTCGAGCAGTTCCGCAGGGTTGGCCGTCAAAACCAGGCCGCTGCGCCGACGGCCGGGACCATGCCCCGCGCGGCCAACCCGCTGCAACAAACGCACGACGCCGCCGGCCGGATGCACCAGCACGACGCCATCGACGCTGCCGATATCGATGCCCAGTTCCAAACTGGTGCTGCTGACGACGGCGCGCAGCTGGCCCTGTTTCATTTGCTTTTCGACCAACCGGCGCCGCGCCCGCGCCAGCGACGAATGATGCACGGCGATGACCTCCGCCCAGCCGGGAAAGCGGCGCCGCAGCGCCCAAACCAGGCGCTCGGCCAGTCCCCGTCGATTGGCGAAGACGAGCGTCGTGCGGTTGGCTTGTAACTCCGGCGCGAGGCGGTCGAGCAACGCCGCCATGAAGCCGAGCGCCGGCAATGGCTCGACGGTCAGTTCCAGGTCGGCGGCATCGGGCACGACGGCCACGGTGCAAGGACGATCGATGCCTACCAGAAATCGCGCGGCCAACGCGGCCGGCGTGCAGGTCGCGCTAAGGCCGATGCGTTGCGGCGTCTCCGATGCCAGGGCGGTCACGCGCTCGAGGCTCAAGGCCAAATCGGCGCCGCGCTTGCGGGCGGCGAGGGCGTGGATTTCATCGATCACGATCCAGCGCAGGCTATGAAAGAGATCGTGGGCGAACGGTTGGCTGAGCAGCAAGGCCAGGCTCTCCGGGGTAGTCAGCAAAATATCGGGCGGCTGCCGGCGCAGATCGCGCCGTTCTCGCGGAGGGGTATCGCCGGTGCGCTCGCCGACGCTGACGGCGGGGCAATCGAGTTGTTCCAGACAGCCGCGCAGGTTGCGGCCGGCATCCGCGACCAGCGCTTTCAACGGCGCCACATAGAGACAGCGAATCCCCGCGGCGATGGGAGCCGCGATCAGGCGGTCAACGATGGGCAGCAAAGCGGCGAGGGTCTTGCCGTTGCCCGTGGGGGCGATGAGGAGGAGGTTGTTGCCATCGCGGAGGATGGGCCAGGCGCATCGTTGAGCGGCCGTCGGCGTTCCATAGCGTGCCGTAAACCAGAGGCGTAACGATTCGGAGAGGGTAGCGAGCGCGGTGTTCGAGGAAGGGGGAGCATTGAGGAATGTCGGAAAGGCATCCGGTGCCATGAATGGAATCTTCCGTGTGACGGGCGACTGTTTATGTCATCTAAGTATACCTAAATTCACTGGTGGGATACAAGTGAATCGTGCCGGTTCAAGGCTGGAGCCGGCCGCTGAAAGTCTGAAACGGCGGCTGCAACTCATCGAAGCGCCACCCTCGTTGGCGCAAGAAGTCCACCGTCAAAAGGACCGTTTTCTTGGGCAGCGGTTTCACGTCCCAACCGTCCGGAAATCGTTCCCATTTGAACCCCGGAGATGTGGCCACGCGCACGCCGCGAGGAGGCCGAGAAACCCGCCGAGTCTGGATGCGTGGCGTGAAACTCCAGCCCGTGACCCTGTCGCCTTCGCCACTCAACATCAGGCAATGCCGCGAGACAGGTACGACATCGGCGGCCATAAACAACGATGCGCGTGGCGCACGGAAGACCAGCCGATGCCGCACGGAATGCGCCAACCCCACTTCCCATTTCTCCCTTGTTCGCCTTTCCTGAAAGCGAACGGGATAAGCGATTGACAACTCGGCGACCAGATCGGCGGCCTTGACTTGCTCCAAATAGCTCACGTCCGCGGCGTCGAAACGCCCCAGGCAAAGCCGGCTTAATAGATCTTTCGATTGAATCGTCGGCATGTCTTCCCCTTCTAAGTGCGGGGTCTTACTTTGACGTCGCTGACGGACCCGCCCGGGTGACGAAAATAATGAACTTCCATTTCGTCCCCCAGTTGGTCCCGATAGATATCGTAATGCTTCGTGGTGTCAGGGGGGAGCGCTCGGGGAATAGGCGGCTAGTGCAGTGTCAAGGCTTGACTTTAGGGTCGCGGGT
>JBBSES010000643.1:0-2832 GCA_038239465.1 Gemmatales bacterium | reverse complement strand
GAGGAAGTCCACGGGGGGCTTACGCCCCCCGCTCGCCAAGCAACTCTCATTGTACGCAAGAGCCGGCCGTTATTTCGCGGTCCCCACCTCGGGCGGCAACGCGGCCGGCGCGGGAGGCATTGGCGCCGGACAGCCGACGAGGACGGAGAGACGCACTTGCGCCTTGTCGTAATCGCGCAACGCGCTCAAATAATCGAGTTGCGCCCGCCCCAGCGATTGCAGGCTGAGAAGCACTTCGCTGGTGCTGCTTCCCTGGATGCCCTCTTCCAGACGTTGCTTGCTGAGACGCCGTGCCTCGCGGGCATGGCCAATCTGCGTCTGTCCCAGGGCCACTTGTCCGTTGCCGCTCAGGATCGATTCGTGCGCCTCGCGGACGCCGGCCGTCAGCTTGGCGAGCAAGTCGTCGTAGGCGTAATGCGCCTGTTGCCGTTGGGCGTCGGCGATCCGCGAGCGCTCGTGCGTCGTCAATAAGTCGGAGATGTTCCAACGGACTTGCAGGGCGGCGTCGAAGCGATTGTCCCATGTGAGATTGGCGTGAGGTCCGGCCCCGAAGCCGCCTTCGGTCATGCGCAGTTCGACCGTGGGCAGCAGGCGGCCCGCCCCTTTCGCCTTGGCGATGGCGTCCTCGATGAGCGAAACCAGGCCGGCCAACTCCTGCACGCCCGGTCCCCGCGACGTCGCCTGGGCAACGAGTTCGCACGTCGGCAGGGAAGCGTCGATCAGGTGAAAGGCCAGCAGGTCGCTGTCGGCCGGGATGACCTCGGTGCAGGGGTCCATGCCCAGAAGATAAACGAGCTTGGCCGACGCGCCGGCGATTTGCGCTTCCAGCTTCAGGGCGAAGCCGCGCCGGGCGTCGATCTCGGCGCGGACGCGCTCGACCTCGACCATGCTGCCCGGTTCGGTCCTGGCCAATTTCTCGGCTCGCCCCAGGACTTCGCGCAGGTCGTTTTCGATATCGCGGTTTACCGCCGTGCCGGCATGAGCCGTCAGCAAGTCGATGTACGTATTGGCGGCTTCGAGGACGGTCTCGGCACTGAGGCGGCTCAACTCGCCCTTTTGCTGCCACGCTTTCCGCGCCGCCAAAACCCGCTGATAGGCGATCTCGCGCGGATCGACCTTGGCGCGCAGGTCCAGGCCGCTCAAATCGGAACCCGTACTCGAGCGGATGAAGGTGCCGTCCTCGTTCTGGATGCCGCCCTCGTGCCGGTAGTAAGCCGTGCCGACGTACAGCTCCGGCACCCAACGGCAGGCCAGGTCTTGCTGGGCGACCGCTTCGTTCACTTTTTCGCGCGCCTGGGCGATTTGCAGATTCTGCTCGTCCGCCAATCGCAGCACGGTATCGAGACTGATCGGCACCACGTTGGCCTTGCCGTGCGCCACGGTGGGGATTTCGGGAGCGGCGGCGCGGACCACGGGCGGCGGCTGGACCAGGAGGGCGGCGGGCGAGCCGTCCACGCAACCGGCCGCGACACAGGGCAGACCCAGCAGCGCGGCGCGGCGTAGGCTAGGGAACCGGGGCGACATAGCACGGCCACGGCGATCCATGAGCGGCCCTCCGGCCATCGGCAACGGGGCAAGCGGTGGAGTCTCACACGATTTATCGGTCGGACGGGATTTGAACCTTAATGGGGAACTGTCGAGAGATCGCGGCTTGCGGGCTGCGTGGGAAAGAAGGGAGATGCGAATGACGCCGTAGCCCCCAGCCTCGCCGCGCTTGCCCCTGGCCCCCGGACGAACTAGCCTGGGAAGATTAGAGGAAAACCGATCTCTGGCTTTCCCGCGCCACGGCCCCCGAAGAGCCTATCTATGCCCATGAGCGACAACCCCCTGTCCCCCCGTCCGTCCGGTCAGGAAACGGATACCCTGGACCAGCCCGCGCCACCGACGCCCTCCGCCGCGTCCACGGAGGACTATACGCCCGATCCCGACTCGACGCCGGCGACCAAGGCGCAGGTCGAAGCATCGGCCGACCCATCGGCGACGCGCACGGCATCGGCCGACGCAAGAGCGGGCGCTCGACCTGAACCGCGGCGCCGTCGAGGACTATGGCCGGGCGCTCGACCTGAAGGAAGACGCGGCCCTGCACGTGCAGCGCGGCTGGCAACTGCTGCTCATGATGGAAGCCCCCAAGATGGCCCTGCCCGACTTCCGCCAGGCCGCCCGACAGGAAGACGCCCCCACCGAAGCGCTGATCGGCCTGGCCCTGTGCCGCGTCGAGTTGGGCGCCTATCTCGACGCCGAGAGAACCTTGGACCAGGCCCGCAAGAGCGAACGCGAAACGCCGTTTCTCTTGTTCAACGCCGCCCGCGTCTACGCCCAGGCAGTGGGCAAGATCGACCTCCAGGCCAAGCCCGACAAGCGGTTGATCGACCTGAGAACGCGCTATCAGGACCGCGCCGTGGCCCAGCTGCGAAGGGCGCTGGAAGCGCTGCCGGCGGAGAAGCGGGCGGCGTTTTGGAAAACGTCGGTGGAGAGTGACAGGGCGATGACACCGATACGGCGGGCGACGGAGTACCTGCAGCTGGCGAAGGAGGTGGGGGGCAAGGGGTGAGAAGAGTCCGTGAAACGCCCGCGCCCCTCCATGGTCAAGCTGGCGTGGCTAATCTTTTTTTGCTCCCGAAAGCGGTTTGGTAAGGCTCACATTTTCCAGAACATCACCCTCGATAGCGTGTAGCCGCGCGAAGTAAAGCTCGCACCCCTTATCGTACGTTACCCATATTGTATCCTCGCCATCGACGACTTTCGGCACCGCTGCCGGCGCCGTATGGACCCAGGCCGCGCTTGTGGCGCAAGGCGTTGTCGCCGGCCAGAAGGAGGGGGCCATCGGGGGCG
>JBBSES010000642.1:0-2843 GCA_038239465.1 Gemmatales bacterium | reverse complement strand
GGGGGGGGGGGGGGACTACGCCACCCCCACCCAAACACCACTGGGGGGGGGGGGGGGGCCTACCCCCCCGGTGTTTACCCGGGGTAATCGCCGGGGGGGGCTCCCCCCCCCCCCTCGCCGGGTTATTTACTGACCAACGTCGCCGCAGGGAGGGACGAACATGATTCGCTTGGCTCGCGATCTCGGCAAAGCGTTCGGCTGGAAAGCGGCCCCGGAAGCGGCGCCCGTTCCCGAAGTCGCGCCCGCGACGGCCGCCATCGTCGCCGATCTCTTGGGCCGCCATGCCGCGACCGTCATCGACGTCGGCGCCCGCTGGGGCATGGACGACGCCTGGTATCGGATGCCGCCATTGGCGAAGCTGGTCGGTTTCGAGCCGGATCCCGAGGAATGCGCCCGCCTCAACCGGGCCGTGCGCGAGCGCGGCGACACGCATCACTATTACGTACCGCGGGCGCTGGGTCGGCAGGTCGGCACGGCGACCTTGCATCTCACCGCGGAGCCGGCTTGCTCGTCGCTCTACCCGCCCGACCCGGCGATGCGCGAACGGCATCCGGCCCTGGAGGTGACTCGTCCCGTCGGCCAGCGCTCCGTCGCGCTGACGACCCTGCGCGATTGGGCCGCTGCCGAGAAGGTGCAACAAGTCGCCTTCATCAAGCTGGACACGCAAGGCTCGGAACTGGACATCCTCCACGGCGCCGATCCGTTGTTGGAGACCTGCCTCGGCATCGAGGTGGAGGTCGAGTTCAACGCCATCTACCAGGGACAGCCGTTGTTCGCGGACGTGGATACTTATCTTCGTCAGCGCGGTTTTTGTCTGTGGCGCCTGAGCAATCTGGCCCATTATTCGGAACGGCCCGAGACGCCGCTGACGCGCGAGGAACACGTCTTCTACGATCACGCCTCGGGCAGCCATCGCGCGGGTAGCGGCCGGCTGACGTGGGCCAATGCCCTCTATTTCCGCGACTACCGCGGCCCCGGCATGGAGCGCCGGTCACTGCTTATCTTGGCGGCGCTGCTGCACGCGGCCGGCGACAGCGACGCGGCGCGCTGTTGCCTGGAACGCAGCCTCCTTTTGCCGGGAGCGGAGGCGGGGCAGGGCAGGGCGGTCGAGGAGCAAGCGAGCCGGTTGCGGGCGGCGTGAATGGCGCGATCTTTCCTGGCGAAGGGATTATACCATGATTCCCCCTCCTGTTCCGCTTGGACTGACTTTGTGCGAATCGCTGATGGTGGAGGAGAAGAGTCGGAAGGTATCGTTAATACGGATCTTGGCGCGGCTAACGGCCGACCATTTTCCTTATACTCCGCCTCCTTTTTTCGCTTTCGCATCTCTCACGGACGGCCTGGGCGATGCTACAATAGAACTGGTGGTGAGCCATCTGGACGGAACGGATGAAATCTTCATCCATCGGCGGCAAACGCGGTTTTCGAGCAAGCTGCAGGAAGTCCAGTTGGTTTTTCGAGTGGCCGACTTCTCCTTTCCAGAGCCTGGCAGTTATCAGGTCACTTTGCTAATTGACGGCGAATCCGTGGTCGAACGGCGCTTACGTGTCGTGCTTACCAACGAGGAGGAATGAACGTGTCCGAACCTCTGCCGAGCGAAAACGCGGAGCCGAGCGGCGCCGCCCCTGTGGAACTGATACTCGTCGATTGTACCGGCGCGAACGGCAAGCGCTTGCCGCCGTGGCACGATCGGGATGAACGAATCGAAGTCGTCATCGTCGATGGGCCGGGAGACACCACTCATCGTCCGACGCGACCGGAAATCCCGCGTGACTATGTCCGCCGCCCGCTTCGACGCTTGCCGCCCGAACCGCCGGCCGACAAGCCGCCGGAACCGCCGGCCGACAAGGCCGAAAATACTCCCGACGCTCCCTAGGCGGCACCCCGCCGAGGCCGCCATGCCCGCCCTCACCCTCGAATTCCTGAGCGAGCAACTCGCCGTCGCCGACCAGTTGCTGGCGCGGAGGTCGTCCATGTTCGCGCCGCAAGACCTGCCCGGCCGCTATGGCCGCGTCGTGGCGGCCGTGGATCGGCTCTTGCTGGCGACGGGAAGCGTGGCCGTCCTCGGCGGCGGTTGGGCGGTCTGGCACCACGGCTACGTCGGCCGCGTCACGCAAGACCTCGATATCGCGCTGGCCGCCGATCGCATCGACGAATTCTTGCGCGTCGCCGCCGTCGCTGGCTTCGGGATATTGCCGGTGCCCGAGGGACGCTGGCCCAAGTGCATTCACAAGGATACGCAAGTGCAGGTGGACATCCTGCCGGAAGGGGCGCGGCCTGGCACGGCATCCAGACTGGCGCCCACCCTGATTCCTCATCCGGCGCTCATGGGCGCGCAACCGGGCCTGTTGCGTTACATGGATTTGCCGCGTTTGATCGAGTTAAAGATCGCCGCCGGCCGAGCGCGCGATCAAAGCGATGTGGTTGAACTCATTCGCGTCAACTTCGATAAGGCCGACGCTATTCGACAACATCTAGCCACGGTTCATGCCGATTATATTGTTGTCTTCGATCATCTCTTGCAACAGGCGCGCGAGCAGGGCGGGGATTAATCTCCCTTGCCGAACGTCTCCTTGAATCCTGTCAACTGCTCCTTCAGCAATTCCTTCAGTTTCGCCGCGTGGACGTGGTCGTCGCGCTGAAACACCAGCTGCATGAGGTCACCGTCGTTGCGGCCGCCGTGGACCGCGGGGTGGACGCCGAAGTCCTCGATGCGGCCCAAATTGAACTGGCCCGGCTTGCCCAAATTGAACTGGCCCGGCTTGCCCAGGAATCGGCAATCCAGACCCTGCGGCTCCTTGGTGCGCCAGCGCGACCACATGCGGCTAATGCCCGGCACGCGG
>JBBSES010000641.1:0-2850 GCA_038239465.1 Gemmatales bacterium | reverse complement strand
TCGCCAGAATTCAGACCCGCGACCCTAAAGTCAAGCCTTGACACTGCACTACCTTGGTTCCCACATCTGTCGCTCATAGTCATGGCATTGCCCGCGCTTCTCCCCTTCGACGCACTGATTGGCATGGACATCATTCAGACCTGCAAAGTGTTCGTGGATGGCCCGGCTGGAACCTTTTCGCTCGATTTCTGAGCGAAGATCGGGTTCGCCCTGCCCATGCCGCTGGTTTCAACCACGGAAAATGCCGCTACTGCTGCTTCCGCGCCGCCGCCGCCAACTCCTGAAAATACTGCTCCGAATCGCGGTTATTCTGCTCGCGGGCTTTGGCCAGGCCGCCTTCCGCGAATGGCAGGGCCAGCGCTCCTTGGTGTGCTGACAGCAGCGCCTCCGTCGCGCTGCCGCGATATTTCAATTCCGACGGCACACGCTCGATAAGGCGCGCGAAGACATCGGCGGCGGCCTGGTGTTCGCCGCGCTTGGCGAGAATCTGGCCGCGGCGCACCGCGTAATCGCCGCCGCGTTGCCCTTCATTGTGGTCGGCGTCGAACTTCTCGCCCAGGTCGATCATTTCGAGGGCCACGTCAGGCTTCCCCTCGGCCTGCGCCTGTTGCACCAGCAAGTTGTAGACCGGATAGCGATCGGGCCGCGCCGGCGATTCGGGGCGTTGGATGAGAATCCGCGCGAAGTGGCCGGCCAATTCGCGGGCGTCGAGCTTGAGCGCCGTCTGAAACGCCAGTTCCAGTTGATCGTCAGCGAGCGTTTCAGCGGACAGGGCGGCCAACTCGGCGGAACCGAGAGCGGCGATGTCGGGGCCGCCGCTCGTTGGCGTAGCGGGAGCGCCGGCGAGCAAGCCGACCTTGCGGCGCAGACGGTCGAAGTCGTATGGCTGCCCACTCGCCGCCGCGATGTCCTCAATGAAGCGGACCACGCCGCGTAGCTTCTTGCGGGCCACCGGACTGCCGGCGGCGTCGATGGGGGGCACGCCGCCAAGCGCCTTCAACGGCCGTTGCAGCCAGGTTTCCTCGAAGAAACGCTCCTGCTGCTGGCGGACGCGCTGCTCAGCTAGGTCCTTGTCGGCCACGCCCACGGGGAATACCAGGGCCTCGGCCAATACGTCGTTGAAGTTGGCGACCGCCGTGTGCGTCGTCCCCGGCGCCAGCGCCGGCCCTACCTTCTGCGTCAACTCGTCGCGGATCTTTTCCAGCGGCGCCTTCTGACTGTGCCACAGACGGACGCGGTCGCCGACGATCATCAGGTAGGCGCCGAGGTGCGGCGCCGGGCCGCTCGCCGAATCGCCGATCAGCGAGGTCACTTTCTCCAGCACCAGCGCGCTGAAGACGCCATCTTCCTGCGTGGCCCGAATGACCAGCAGCCGACGTTGGCTCTGCCATTCCTGCAAACAGGCCGATATGGGATCGGGGTCGCGGATTTGCAGCAGCACCGACGATTCCAGGGTGTCGGCGAATTCCTCCATGCCGTAACCGAGCCGCAACACCTCGCCGAGCGTCCAGGCCAGCGCCGCCAGTTCCTCGTCGGCTTCGATGGCGACGTAGCGGTCGAAGGCGTCGAGGGCACCGCGGTTGTCGCCAAGCCAGGCGCGCGTCAGGCCGAGGTTGTACCAGGCGGCGCCATTGGCCGCGTCGGCCTCGGTCTGGAAGTAGAACGCCTTGGCCGCGTCGCTCAGCTTGCCCGTGGCGGCGCGGACCAGCGCTTGCTCCCAATCGGCGCGGCGCTCGGGCGCCAACTGCGCGGGCGACAAAAAGAGGTAGTCGCGCCGCGCGGCCGGGGGCAACGGCGACTCGGGCCCGAAGTAGCCGTCGAGCGCTTGCCGCAATTCCTCGCTCGCCGGTTGGAAGTGCAGGGCCAGCTTGAGGGCCGCCCGCGCCGCCACCGGCCGATTCATCTTCAGTTCGTTCTCGGCGATGAGGGCGTAAACCTGCGCCAGCTGGTCGTGGGCTTCCGGGGCATAGGCGTCGGCGGCGCGGCGGAAGAGCAACAAGGCGCCGGCGACCTCCCCCTCGTTGAGGCGGAACATGCCCTGGAGCAGGAAGCCAAACGGATAGTTCGGATTGATCTCGAAGGCTTTTTGCAGCGCGGTCTCGGCGTCGTCCAGGCGGTTGTTGCGATAGAGCAAGTCGGCGCGGCGGCCCCACGCCTCGGGATTAGCAGGATGTTCGGCGACCAGTTGATCCATCGTCCGCAAGGCCGCGTCGTGCTGATTGGCCGCGTCTTGTTGAAAAGCCTTGTCGATCAGGCCGTGAATCGGCTGACAGCACCATTTGAACTTCTTGCCGCTGCCGCACGGACAGGAGGCGTATGGGTCGATGGCCATGAGAGGCTTCTTTGCGCCAAAAGGGGGAAGTAGATGCGGATTCGGTCCATCGTCAGGATAGCGAAATGGCAAGGAAAGCCCACGGGAGGCAAGACGCCTGCCTGCTGGACCGGGGAAAACGCTATACTTGCGAATACAAATCGTATCGCGCGGCAAACCTCAACGATGAGCGGAGGAAGTCGTCATGACGGTTTTGAGCCTCGAAGAAGCGCAAGCCCGTCTGCCGGATCTGATTCACCGGCTCATGCCGGGCGAAGAAGTGGTCATCACCGAGGACAACCTACCAGTCGCCAAACTCGTATTCCCTTCGGCCGAGGATCCGCGGCCCATTCCGGGACGGGGTAAAGGCAACCTCACGATTCTGGCGGAGGACGACGAGCATTTGGAGGACTTCCGAGAGTATATGCCTTAAGGCTGCTCCCAAAAATAAGCTGGCGAGCGTCGAGGGGGGTGCACCAACTGTGGTAGAAAAAAAACAAGGTCTGTAAGCCGAAATATTTTGAGTATAAACACACGCC
>JBBSES010000640.1:0-2852 GCA_038239465.1 Gemmatales bacterium | reverse complement strand
TATCGGGATACTGTTCGGCGAGCGCCTTCATACGTTGTTCGAGAATCTCGCGGCCGGGGATGACCTCGCTCTGCTTCGATGCCCAAGCTCCCAGGCGGCTACCCTGC
The DNA here is from genome assembly GCA_038239465.1 of Gemmatales bacterium. Lineage (GTDB taxonomy): Bacteria > Planctomycetota > Planctomycetia > Gemmatales > Gemmataceae > JBBSES01. The sequence goes on along the minus strand of JBBSES010000640.1, from coordinate 2,745 downwards.
GGTCGGCTGTGGTAATACGCATCGGATTCGGCGTCCGAGACGGGGTGGGCGACCCCCTCGACGCGGATTTGCCGTTCCAGTTCGGCCCAGTAAAGGACAAGGGCGACGCGCGGATTGGCCGTCATTTCCAGCCCCTTACGGCTATCGTAGTTCGTGTAGAAGACGAAGCCGCGCTCGTCGAAGCCGCGCAACAACACCATACGCGCCGACGGCCGGCCGTCGGCCGTCGCGGTCGCCAACGTCATGGCGTTCGGCTCGTGCAGCGAGGCGGCGAGCGCCTGCTCCAGCCAGACGCCGAACTGCCGGAAAGGGTTCGCGTCGGCGTCGGCTTCCGAAAGACCGGCGCGGGTGTAATCGAGACGCAGATCGGCCAATGCCATCGTTAGGTCCTCAAGTGGTTCGCAAGAAGTCGAGCAATAACGCATTGACGCGCTCCGGCGCCTCATTTTGCACCCAGTGGCTCACGCCCGATAGCTTCTCCACGCGCAAGTGATGAACCCATCGATCCAGGCCATCGAGCAGTTCGGTTTGGAGATAACGATCGCGGTCGCCCCAGATGACGAGCGTCGGCATGTCCAAGGGACGAAAGTCTCGTGATGCCGTCAATGGATTGCGGCGAAATAGCGCGCGATAATAATGAATAGCCGCGGTCAATGCGCCGGGTCGAGCCAGTGCTTCCTTGTAACGGGCGATATCTTCCTCGCTGAAGGTTCCGGGGCGAAGCGGATCGGTGCGTAGCGTCTTCTCCAATCCCGCGAAGTTGCCGCTAAAAATGAGCGCTTCCGGCAGCCAGGACAGTTGGAAGAAGAACATATACCACGATTTGAGCAGTTGCTTCGGCGTCCGCAAGGCGCGGAGGAACAGGGCCGGATGCGGTGCGTTGAGAACGGCCAGGCGCTGGACCATCGCGGGATAGGCCATCGCGGTCGCCCAGGCGATGGCGCCGCCCCAGTCGTGGCCGACGACGGTAGCCTTCTCTTCCCCGGTATGGCGAATGAGGGCGGCCACGTCGGCGGCCAGGTTCTCCATGCGATAGGCGCGGACGCCGCGCGGCTTGTCGGATGTGTTATAGCCGCGTTGGTCGGGAGCGATGACGCGATAGCCGGCTTCGGCCAAGACGGGTATTTGATGCTTCCACGAGTAATGAAACTCGGGAAAGCCATGCAGCAGCACGACGAGCGGGCCCGTGCCCTCATGCACGTAATGGAGGCGCACGCCGTTGACGGTGGCTTCGGCGTCGGTCATGGCGCGTTATTCCAGCAACAGCGACAGGGCGAGCAGGATCGTACCGTTCTGAATGGCGTGGGCCACCATCGCCGGGACGAGCGTGCCGCGCCACTCGCGGGCCAGCGTGAAGGCATAGGCCAGACCCATCAACGCGGGGACGGCGACCAGCCCTTGCGGATGGATCACCGCGAAGATGAAGCTGACGACGGTGCCGCTGCACAGCACGCTGCCGATGCGTCCCAGCGGAATGCTCGCCTCGCGCAGATGGCGATAGAGGACGCCGCGAAACAGCGTTTCCTCGACCAGCGGGGCGATGACGCTCACCAAAACCAGGACTTGCAACCGGCCCCAGAAGCCGAGGCTGCCGAGGATATCCACGATCGGATGGCTCGGGGTCGGGTTCGAGCCGCCCGGGTCGCCGGAGGGGAGATAGTGTTGCAGCCGCATGAGCAGCAGCGTGAGGCCCAGGCCGATGGCGAGCATCGGCACCGCCATCACCCAGGTGGCGATGCCGATGAACGGCTCGCGGCGCGGCTGATAGCCCGCGGTCAGGCCGATTTCCTGGCGCACCTGCCGCCACGAGAGGCCGCGCCATACGGGCCAGGCCAGCGCCGCCAGGCTGAGGAGCATGGCGCCGCCAAGCAGCGGCAATTGGTACGGCGCGACATCGAGGCTGCCGGCCCCCTTCATGAGCAGGAGAAACAGGACCATCCAGACGGCGAAGGTCTCGGCATACAGGCCGCCCGCCGCGGAACCGGGGCGGAAGTGAGTACGCAATCGGCCGTTGAGAAATTGAAAGCCGATGATGGCCACGATGACGCTGCCGACGCCAAGGAGCATGAGGAAGGCGAAGCCGCCGCCGAGCATGAAACTCGCTGTCTTGCGCGCGGCCGCCAGGACGCTTTCGCGGCCCTCCGCGTCGGGGCCGTTCGCCGGGGCGAGCGCTAACCGGCCAAACCAACCGAGCGATTTTCGCAGCGCGTCGCGTTCCTCGTCGGTGACGGAAGCCGCCGCCCGATCGCCGGCCGCGTAGTCGGTGTAAAGGGCGGTGAGGGTCTTGAGAGTCGCCGGCACTTTGGCCGCATGTTCGGTTAGCCATTCGTTCAAGCGCTGGGCCGCTTCCCGTCCTTGCGCCGGCCCTTGCAGTTCGCCGATTAGAACGACGTAACGCAAGCGCTGGCCGACGCCGCCGGTGTTGAGCAACTCGGCCTGCGCCGCCAGCTGCGTTTGATTTTGCTTGAGCAGGTCCGCGAGTCCGACGAGATAGCGCGCTTGGAGCTGCATGACGACGAGGCCCTGCCGGTCGGCTTCCGGGGAGGCCGTCCGCTCGGATCGTTGCATCTGCGACCAGGCGGTGAAGACGACGCAGCCAGCGATGACGAGCCAGGCGAGGCCGGGGCGGCCGCGCGGGTGGAATGGCTTGACCAGTGGCGCCGGCTCGGTGTCGGAGGGATAGACGACCATAAGAGCATCACATCAATGACGGCGAGCGGGGGGCTTACGCCCCCCGTGGATTTC
>JBBSES010000639.1:0-2853 GCA_038239465.1 Gemmatales bacterium | reverse complement strand
TCCGGCTCAGAAACTGGTAAGACCGTGGGCGCCGCCGTTCAAAACTTTCGCAGCGACGCCCACGGTCTTGAACGAATGCTCGTAAAGGCAGGGTGGGATGTCCGTTGCTATCAATCCACCACCAAGAATGATCCAGAAATAACCAGAGAGCAACGGCCCAGCGCTCAGGTCATTAAGAATGGCCTGTCTCGTCTCGAAAAGGGACAAGGTATTGACAAAAATACCGAAGTGCTACTCGTCGTCGTCGGCCAGACGGTGTCTCTCGCGGAAAAGGAGGCGTCTGGCAAGGCGGCGTGCTACTTTTGTCCCGAAGACGCCCGCTTTGATTCTTTGGCAACTACCGACCAAATCAAGCCGGAGCACAATCTGGTTTCCTTTCGAAAAATTTATGAGGCTCTCGATAGATGCCCCGCTTCAAGGAAATTATTGGTGTTGGAGACGGCGCTTTCCGGCTATGTCGCCAAAGGGGAAAACTTCCCCATACCCGTTTGCTCGGTTCTTCCCCATCTGCCGCCACCGCCGGCTAGTTTTGCCATTTATGTGGGTTGTTCCCCTGGCCAATTTATGGTTGAGAGGTCTAACGTCCTCAATTCCCTCGCCTTGGGAATTACCAACGAGCAAGCTGACATAAAAGACATGCATTCCTTGCTGGGCTATTCCCAAAAATTGGTGGATGCCAACCGAGCAAACCGAAAAAGCGGCATTCAGCAAACCCCCCAACTCCTCGGCAAAGTCCCCGCCAACTGGTCGCTGGCCCCGCGCGCCGACGAGCCGCCCATGCGCGCCTTGCTCACCGCCCCCTTCGGCCCAGTGGCGGCGCAGGCGCGGCAAAAGGAACTGGCCGCCGAACTCAAACTATCCGGCCCCCAGATCGTCAGTGCGGCCGGGGGCACGCTCGTCCTCGTCCCGCCCGGCGAGTTCACGATGGGCACCAAGAACGGCCTCCGCGACGAGGCGCCCGCGCATCGCGTGCGGCTGCGGCGGGCGTTCTTCCTCGGCCAGTACGAGGTCACCCAGGGCGAGTACCAGAAGATCATGGGCGACAACCCCAGCCACTTCAAGCAGGTCAAGGGACACGACACCGCGCGCTTCCCCGTCGAGTCGGTGCCCGTCAAGGACATGATCGTGTTCTGCAACCGCCTCAGCGAGCGCGACAAGCTGCCGCCGTACTACCACCTCTTCGACGTGTCGCGGGACGAGAAGACCGGCGCCATCGACGGCTTCCGCGACTGCGTCATCCGCGGCGGCATCGGCTACCGGCTGCCGACCGAGGCGGAGTGGGAGTACGCCTGTCGGGCCGGCACGGAGACGGCCTATCACTGTGGCGAAAACGCCGGCGGCAAGGAGGCCAACGTGGACGCCAATCGGCCCGAAGGCGTCAAGGAAGGCGCCTACCTGGGCCGGCCGACGAAGATCGGATCGTACAAGCCCAACGCCTTCGGCCTGTACGACATGCACGGCAACGTCTGGGAGGTCTGCGAGGATCGGTACAACGCCGAGGGTTACGGCAAGGCCGACGAGAAGGTGTCGTTGGGTGCCGCTCGCGGCGAGGGGGGCGGCGCGCGGCGCGGCGGCGGTTGGAACTTCAGCTCGATCGATAGCCGGTCGGCGGTGCGGCTGCCGTGGGGCCGAGACTACACCGGCAACGATACCGGCTTTCGCGTGGCCCGCAACGCGGAATAGGTTTCACGATCTCGGCACCAACGCGCGGAAGGAGCGTCCGATGTTCGTCCGTTATGTCCTGGCGGTGGCCTGCGTGGTCTTGGCTTGCGCGACGGGGGCGCGGGCGCAGCAACCCTACGAGTGCAGTATTGGCGGGGGCTATCTCAGCGGCGCGGTGCTGGTGTCGCAGGCGAAACTGGCGCAGCAGTTCCGCGACCGGCCGGACGAGGGCGTGCGGCGCTGGCACGTCCGCTACGACCTCAAGGGCGTCAACGTCATCGTCGGCGAGGGCGACGCCAACCTGTGGGAGTTCATCGCGGCCGGCCCAGAGGACTACTACATCCGCGCCGCCGAGGGGAAGTGGAAGGGGTACTACCTGCGCTCGTCCGACCGGGCGATCAAGAACGGCGGCTCGGTTGTCCACTTGCTGGAGCTATCGACGGAGAAGGAGAAGTTCAGCTTCTTCCAGGTGGCGAAGTGACTTCGGGTAGAAGATGATGCCGAGAACCGTCCTGATGATCGACTCGGCCACGGGCGCCGCTTTGCCTCTCGATGGACTGAGCGTGATCGGCACGATCCTGAACGACGACTTCCAGCCGACGGTTTCCATCGGCGATGTCACTCAGGCGGAAGGGGACGAAGGGTACACGCTGTTCTCCTTCCCCGTCACTTTGTCGGAAGCCGTTCCCGTCGAGGTGACCGTCAGCTATGCCATCTACGATGGCACGGCGACGGCCTACGAGGACTACGAGCCGCGGATCGGCCCGCCTTCACCCACGATCACGTTCGCGCCCTACCAAACCTATCAAACCATTACCGTGGCGGTTCACGGCGACTACCGCGTCGAACCGGATGAGACTTTCCGCGTCCACCTACTCGATGTCTTTGCTGCTTCACCTCCCGGCGGCGGCGAAGGCGGAGCGATGGGCGGGGGTTCCACCGGCTCCGCCACGTTCTTTATCGCCAAGGCCGATGGCGATGGCGTCATCCTCAACGACGACCTGCCATCCGTGTCGCGGCCGCCCGTGCTGCCCGACTTGGCGGCCAGCATCGTGCCCGGCCACGTCGGCGCCGGCGACGGCACCGCCTTCGGCGCCGACGGCGGCGACCCCAACGGCAGCGGCATGAACGGCATGTCGCTGCGCTACTACAACGGCGAACTGTCGTACCAGACGACCGACCTGATGTCGG
>JBBSES010000638.1:0-2858 GCA_038239465.1 Gemmatales bacterium | reverse complement strand
GCGCCGTTGGCAATAAACGACGCTTCCATTGAGTAAATGAAACGAACGCGCTACCCTGCACGTTTACTCTCCCGGAGACTCATCATGCGCGAGACGTGGACGTTTCACTCGGCGGGGCAACTCCACTTTGGACCTAACGCCGCGCGCCAGGTCGGCGACGTGATCCGGCGCTTGGGGGCGAGTCGCGTCCTCGTCGTCGCCGACCCGCACGTAGCGAAAGCCGGCCTGGTGGACCGCGTCCGCGAACCGCTGCGGGCGAGCGGCCTGGAGGTCCACGTCTTCGAGGGAGGCGAACCGGAGCCGTCGTTTCGCGCCGCCGAGGCGTGCATCGCCGCCGCGAAAACGTTCGGCGCCGATGGCGTCGTCGGCCTGGGCGGCGGCAGCAACATGGATTTGGCGAAGGCGACGGCCACGCTGCTGGCCCACGGCGGCGACCCGCGCGATTACATCGGCGAGGAGCATGTGCCCGGCCCCATCCGGCCCCTGGTGTGCGTGCCGACCACGGCCGGCACTGGCTCCGAAGTGTCGGCGTCGGCCGTGCTGACCGACACGGCCAACCAGATCAAGGTGGCCATGCTCAGCAACTATCTGCGCCCCGCGGCGGCCCTGGTCGATCCGCTCCTGACGCTCAGCTGCCCGCCCAAGGTGACGGCCGACAGCGGCATCGACGCCCTGACGCACGCCATCGAAGCGTACACGGCCATCGACAATGAATCCTTTCCCCTGCCCGAAGGCGAACGCTCGGTCTACCAGGGCCGGCATCCGTTCGGCGACCTGTTCGCGGAAAAGGCGATAACCCTGATCGGTACGCACCTGCGGAAAGCCGTGGCGAACGGCGCCGGTCGGGAAGCGCGCATCGGCATGGCCCTGGGCGCCACGCTCGCCGGCCTGGCCTTCTCCAACGTCGGCGTGGCGCTCGTCCACGCGATGGAATACCCGGTCGGCGGCGCGGTGCATGTATCGCACGGCGCGGGCAATGGGCTGCTGTTGCCGTGGGTGATGCGCTACAACTTGCCCTCCCGCCCTCGGCCGTTCGCGGCCATCGCCGGTTTGCTCGGCGAGGAGGTGACGGGCCTGGACGAGACCGCGGCCGGCGAGCGCGGCATCGCGGCCATCGAGCGTCTGCGGAAGGATATCGGCATTCCCCCGCGCCTGCGCGACATCGGCGTGACCCGCGAACAGCTGCGGCCCTTCGCGGAAAAAGCGCTCGGCATTCGCCGCATTCTGCGCGTCAATCCGCGGCCGGTTACGGTCGAAGCCGTCCTCGGCATCTTCGAGACGGCGTTCTGACGGACGATTAACCTGTTGTCCCCGCCCAAGACGGCCGGTATATTTCCTTTCATCGGTGAGCGGGCCGTTCGCGCGGCGGCGTTCGTCTTGCGCCAACGTCCCGACTCGCACACTCAAGGGAGGCTCGACTCATGCACGCAGGAAAGGTAATGGGGCTGGGACTGGCGCTAGTCCTGGCGGTCGCGCTGACGTCCAGAGCGGCCGACGACGACGAAAAGAAGCTCGAAGGCAAGGTCTGCTGCGCCAAGTGCGAATTGAAGGTCAAGGGGCAGACCAAGTGCGCTACCGTCATCGTCGTCAAGGAGAAGGACAAGGACGTCACCTACTGGTTCGACCCGGCGGGCGACAAGAAGTTCCACGGCAAGATCTGCACTGAGCCGATGGACGGCACCGTGACCGGCACCGTCAAGAAGGACGGCGAGAAGATGATCGTCACCGTCAAGGACGTGAAGTTCAAGTAACGTTCGACTAGCGCGGCTCGCGGACGGCGTCGGTCTCGATAGGGACCGACGCCGTTCGCGCTTGCAAGCCTCGCTTGGCCGATCTCGACGCCCCGGCTAGGATAGCTACAGATCAACAAGGAGGTGGATGTGAAGATCATTCTCGCCAATCCGCGCGGTTTCTGCGCCGGCGTCAACATGGCCATCGAGTGTCTGGAGCGGGCGCTGGAACTGTTCAGCGGCACGCTCTATGTCTATCACGAAATCGTCCACAACCGGCCGGTCGTGGAACGCTTCCGCGCGCGCGGCGTCGTCTTCGTCAACGACATCAGCGAAGTCCCCGAAGGCGCCACCGTACTCTACAGCGCGCACGGCGTGGCTCCCGCGCTGCGCGCCGCCGCCGAAAAACGCCACCTGCGCGCCATCGACGCCACCTGTCCGCTCGTCACCAAGGTGCATCTGGAAGCGGTGCGCTTCGCGCGCGACGGCTACACGATCGTCTTGATCGGCCACGAAGGGCACGACGAGGTCATCGGCACCATGGGCGAGGCCCCGGAAAACATCCGCCTGGTCCAGGACGTGGCCGAAGTGGACAAGCTGGACCTTCCCCCCGACACGCCGCTCGCGTACTTGACGCAAACGACGCTCAGCGTCGATGACGCCGAGATCATCATCGGCGCCTTGAAGCGTCGCTATCCGCACATCGTCGGGCCATCGCGCGACGATATCTGCTACGCGACGCAGAACCGACAAGAAGCGGTGAAAGAGTTGGTGCCGGAAGCCGACGCCGTCGTCGTGCTGGGCAGCCGCAATAGTTCCAACAGCCAGCGCCTGGCCGAGATCGCGCGCATGATGGGCAAGCCGGCCTACCTGATCGATCGCATTCAAGAACTGAGCGACGGCGCCCTGGAGGGTGTGCAAACGGTACTCGTCACGGCCGGCGCCAGCGCTCCCGAGGACGTGGTCGAGGAGTGCGTCAACCATTTGCAAGAGCGCTACGGGGCCACCGTCGAAAACCGCGTGGTGCGCGAGGAACACGTCAGCTTCCCGCTGCCGCGCGAGTTGCGCGTGCTGAGCCATACATAAGGATCATTTCGGAGGTAGGCGATGACGACCATCCTCAAAATC
>JBBSES010000637.1:0-2859 GCA_038239465.1 Gemmatales bacterium | reverse complement strand
GTCCTGTACGCACCTGAATTACGTACTCTGGATGGAGGGAATCGCCTTCCCCCCCTTCCCGCGTGCGAGGTTCGTTCCATGCAGACGCTCCACGGCCGACTGGCGTTCGCCGCCCTGTTCGTGCTCCTGTCGACCCCTCCGGTCCAGGCACAGGCGGATCGCTTCGCGCGCTTCGAGCCGGGGCTGATCGTCGAAACCGGCGCCCGCGTCGGCGCCTGCGACGTACTCGCCTTCACCGCCGACGGCAATCACTTGTTGGCCACCGGCGACGACAAGGTAGTTCGTTCCTGGCGCTTCGCCGGAGATCGCCTCGAAAGCGAACTCGACAAGACGCTGCGCTGGAGCGTTTTCCGCGAGCAGCGCGGCAGCATCTATGCGATGGCGTTGTCGCCCGAGAAGGAGAATCGGCATGTCGCCGTCGGCGGCTGGGGCGTCCGCGTCGGCGCCGGCAGCGTGGCCGTCATCGACCGCGCGACCGCCGAGGTCAAGGCCGCCCTCAAAAATCAAACCGACAACTACGTCGTCTGGTCCCTCGCCGGCGACGGCCGTTGGCGTTCCTTCGACCTCTCGTTGCGCAAATGGGTCGATCCCCGGCAGCCGGTGGAGCGCGTTCGGCGTCTCGAATCGCTAGAGGGCTGGCGCGTCAAACCCGACCCCGGCAAAGCGACGCTGTGGCATGTCGTCCCGCCCGATGGCGCCGCGCCTTTGCCGTTGCCGCTAACCGTAGGCGACGACCTGCCGCGCTGCTTCACGTTCCTCCCCCGACAGACCAAGGATCAACCGCCGCGCCTGGCCGTCGGGCATTACTGGGGCGTCAGCGTCTTCGAGCTATCGCCGAGCGGCGTCCGTCGATCGCGCCTGTACACGGGGCATCACGGCGAAGTGCTGGCGCTCGGTTTCGCCGCGGAACGCAACCTGCTCGTCTCGGCGTCGCGCGATCAGACCATCGTCGCCTGGGACCTGAGCGACTGGCGGATGGGGGATGGCCGCGCCGAATCCGAGTTGGGTACGCGCGTCTCCGTCAACGTCGAAGGCAGATTGGCGGTTGGCCCCGTCGCCGTCGGCAGTCCGGCCTGGGAAGCGGGACCGACGCCCGGCGATGAAGTCCTGACTTTCGCCCATGATGGCCGCCAGCTGTACGACCCCGACAAGCACATGCCCGCCGCGTTGCGCGCCCGCTACCGGGCCACGGACATGCTCACGCAAGACGCCTGCCTTCGCCACCTGCGCTCGCCGGAACCGGGCAAGGAATGCTACTTTCGGCTGCGCCGCAAGGGGGCGAAGGACGTGATCGAAACCGCCACAAGCGTCCGGCGCCGGCCGCTGTGGCGCTTCTTCCCGACGCGCGACGGCGAATGGGCGCTGTGGCGCTGGCGCGACTACTATTACGACGCATCCACGAATGGAGATACGTTGATCGGTTGGCAGGTGAGCGGCGACGTGGACCAGACGCCGGCCTTCTACCGCGCCGAGCAGTTCCGCCAGCGCTTCTATCGGCCCGACAAGGTGCAAGAAATGCTGGACGGCAAGCACGACGCCGAGCGCGTCCGCTTCCCCGACCTGGAGCCGCCCGAAGTCAAGTTAGCTCTGAACGGCGACCATGTCGCCGATAAGGTTGTGCGTGTTTCGCTCAGCGCCCGGCCGCGCGGCGTGGGGCCGAATCAAAAACTCGTTAAGGCCGTCCTCTGGGTCAACGACTATCAGTTCCGTTCCTACGTGCCGGACGGCGCCGCCTTTCCGCGCGAAGAAACCATTCCGCGCGGCTTGCTGCGCGGCGGCGACAACCTGCTGACGCTGCAGTGTGAGAACCACGCCGGCGGCCGCGGCGAGGCGGCGCCGCTCACGCTGACATTGCCCGTAGCGACCGCCACGCCGCGGCTTTTCGGCCTCCTCGTCGGCGTCGGCGATTACAGTCAATCGCTGCTGCGCAAGCAGGGATCGAAGCTGCGGCTGGGCGACCTCAACGCCGACAAGGACGCCGACGCCATGCTGCAAATCTGGAAGGAGCAGAAGGGGAAGCTTTACGAGGACGTGGAAATAAAAGTTCTGCTCAATCGCCAGGCGACGCCGAAAGCCATCCTCGACCACCTGCATGGATTGGCCGAGCGCGTGCGGCCCGACGACCGCTTTCTCCTCTTCCTGGGCGGCCACGGCACATCGGCGGAGGAGTTGCGCCGCCTCGTGCAATTGAGCAAGACGCCAGTCGTGGATGAATTGACGCCGCGCGGCTTCGCCATGCTCGGCCCCGAGTTCGACATCGGCAAGCCCAACCGCACCGGCGTCACCAGCCTGGACCTGTACCAAGCCATCGTCCAATTGAACTGCCACAAACTGATTTTGCTCGATGCCTGCCACTCCGGCGCCATCGCCGTCAATCCGGTGCGCGAGTTGACGCGAGACGGCGTCGGCCCGGTCATCGTCGCCGCCTGCCAGCCGAACGAGCAGGCGATCGAGTTCGGCTTGCTCGACGCCAATCGGTCGTATGGCTTGTTTACGATGGCACTGCGTCGCGGCCTCGAAGAGGAATTCGACGACGGCGACCGCGACGGCGATAAGTCTCTCAGCGCGACGGAACTGGTCGAATTCGTACGCGGCCGGGTGCCGCGCCTGGTGGACGAATTGAAGGAAAGCAAGATCGAGGGCATTCGTCCAGGCGACACCCAGACGCCCCGCGTTTTCCTGCCGCGCCTGGAGCGCGATCTGCCGTGGGCCAAGAAATAAACAACCCGGCGAGCGGAGGGGCGTTAGCCCCAATACCGTTTAACGAAGGACGATGTTCACTTGTTTGTACATTGAAAAATCGCCTGAAAAATACTGTACATCGTACTGAACATCGAGCTTCGTTAAACGGTATTGGCG
>JBBSES010000636.1:0-2863 GCA_038239465.1 Gemmatales bacterium | reverse complement strand
GGCTATTCGCATTGCTCCCACCCGTCGCGGCCGGTACTTTTGATGCATCGGTCCCACCCCGCTCCGCTGTCAGGATTCTCCCACCCATGCGAAACGCATTCTCCGCGGCGGCCTTGACCCTGGCGTGCGGCCTTACCCTGCTGCCCGCGCAAGACCCCAAGGCCGAGAAGCCGTATACTCCGCAAGTCGCGCCGGCCTCGAACGAGCCGCAACTGGCGATAAAAAAGATGCGCTTGCCGGCCGGCATGACGGTCGATCTCTGGGCCGCGGAGCCGATGCTCGCCAACCCCGTTTGCCTGGCCATCGACCATCACAATCGCATCTATGTCGCCGAGACGTTTCGCCTGCACTCTGGCGTTACCGACATTCGCGGCCACATGGATTGGCTCGACGACGACCTCGCTTGCCGCAAGGTCGAGGACCGCGTCGCCCTGCTCAAGAAAAAGCTCGGCAACAAGTTCAATACCTATGAAGTCGAGCACGACCGCATCCGCCTCTTGGAAGACACCAACGGCACGGGCAAGGCGGACAAGGCAACCGTTTACGCCGACGGTTTCAACAAGGCCGCCGACGGCATCGGCGCCGGCCTGCTCGCCTGGCGCGGCGACGTTTGGTACACCTGCATTCCCGACCTGTGGCGCCTCAAGGATACCAAGGGCGAAGGCAAGGCCGACGGGCGCCAGAAGCTGCATACCGGCTTCGGCGTTCACGTCGGCTACATCGGCCACGACTTGCACGGCCTGCGCATGGGACCGGACGGCAAGCTCTATTTCAGCATCGGCGACCGCGGTTTGAATGTCGTGGCCGACGGCCGCTCGCTGAAGTCGCAAGACGCCGGCGCCGTGCTGCGCTGCAACCCGGACGGCTCCGACCTCGAACTCATCGCCACGGGTTTGCGCAATCCGCAAGAGTTGGCCTTCGACCAGTACGGCAACCTGTTCACCGCCGACAACAACGCCGATGGCGGCGACGCGGCCCGCTGGGTCTACGTCGTCGAGGGGGGCGATAGCGGCTGGCGCATCGGCTACCAGTTCCTCAAGGAGCCGACCGGCCTCGGTCCCTGGAACGCCGAGAAATTGTGGCATCCCGCCTTCGACGGACAAGCGGCCTATGTCGTGCCGCCCGTCGCCCATGTCGCCAGCGGGCCGTCGGGGTTGACCTACTATCCAGGCGTCGGCCTGCCGGAGCGCTACCAGGGACACTTCTTCCTCGCCGATTTCCGTGGCGGTAGCGGCAACAGCGGCATCCGCAGCTTCGCCGTCAAACCGAAAGGGGCCGGCTTCGAGTTCACCGACGCCCACGAATTCATCTGGTCCGTCCTGGCCACCGATGTCGAGTTTGGCATGGACGGCGCTCTCTATATCAGCGATTGGGTGGACGGCTGGAACAAGACCGGGAAGGGCCGTATCTGGAAGGCGCAAGACCCGAAGCTCGCGCAAGACCCAAAGCTGTTGGAGGCCAAAAAGCTGCTGGCCGAGGGACTAACGCAACGGCCCGTCGAGGAACTGGCCAGGCTCCTGGACCATGCCGACATGCGCGTTCGCCAGGAGGCGCAGTTCTCCCTCGCCGACAAGGGGGCCGACGCGATCGCTCCGTTTACGGCCGTCGCCAAGGAGAACAAGAACATCCTCGCCCGCCTGCACGCCATCTGGGGACTGGGCATCGTCGGCCGCAAGCTGCCCGAGGCGCTGAAGCCGCTGCCCGACCTCTTGACGGACGCCAACCTCGAAGTCCGCTGCCAGGCCGCCAAGGTCATCGGCGACGCCAAGTTGACGAGCGCCGGCGACAAGCTGCTGCCGTTGCTCAAGGATCCCGAAGCGCGGGTGCGCTTCTTCGCCGCCCAGAGCCTGGGCAAGCTGGGCGACGCGCGTAGCGCCAGTCCTATCGTGGCTATGCTGCGCGACAACGCCGACAAGGATCGCTTTCTGCGCCATGCCGGTGTGACTGCGCTGGCCTCGCTCGATGCTACTGAGATATTGCAAGACGCCGCCAAGGACGCCGCGCCCGCCGTGCGCATGGCCGCCCTGTTGGTCTATCGCAAGCGGCAAAGCCCCGCGGTTGTGACCTTCTTGAACGACGCCGATCCGAAGCTGGTGCTGGAGGCGGCGCGGGCCATCAACGACGTGCCCATCGAATCCGGGTTGCCGAAGCTAGCGGCGTTGATCGACCAGCAGGGGTTGGCCGAGCCGCTGTTGTGGCGCGTCCTCAACGCCAACTTCCGCATGGGTCAAAAGGAAAACGCCGAGGCGCTCGCTCGCTTCGCCGCCCGCGCGACCGAGAAAGAGGCGCTGCGTCTAGAAGCGTTGCGGCAATTGAGCGAGTGGGCGACACCGTCGGGCCGCGATCGCATCGTCGGCCTATGGCGGCCGTTGGCGCCGCGGCCGGCAGGCGTCGCCGCCGACGCGCTGAAGCCGGCGCTCGGCGGCATTTTCAGCGGGCCAGACAAGCTACGCACCGAGGCCGCGAAACTCGTCGGCAAGCTCGGCATCAAGGAGATCGGCCCGACCCTGCTCGACCTGGTGGCCGACAAGCAACGCCCCGGCGCCACCCGCGCCGAAATGCTGCTCGCCCTGCAATCCCTGAAGGACGAACGTCTCGAAAAGGCCATGAAATTGGCTCTCGACGACGCCGACCCGACGTTGCGCGTCGCCGGTCGGCGCGTGCAGGCCAAGCTGCAACCGGCCGAGGCGTTGACCGGCCTGGCCGCGGCGCTTGACGGCGACAACCGCGTCGAACGGCAGGGGGCTTTCGCCGTCGTCGCCGACATGCCCGACGCCGACGCCGATGCTCTGGTAGCGCGCTGGCTCGACAAGCTTCTCGCCAAGGACGTGCCCGCCGAACTGCAACTTGACTTGCTGGAAGC
>JBBSES010000635.1:0-2881 GCA_038239465.1 Gemmatales bacterium | reverse complement strand
TGGCGATCGGCTTAAACGGGCTACGAATCTCGGCCGGCGCCTCGGGCTTGAGGTCGAAGGTGTCCATCTGCCCCGGCCCGCCCCAGGGGACAATGAGCAAGATCGACTTGGGCCGCGCCGGCTGGTCGGCCGACTCCGCGCGCAGCAATTGCGGCAAAGAGAGGCCGACCGCTCCCAGGGCGCCGGCACAAAGCATCTCACGGCGGGTCAACGGCGGCATGAGAAGGTCTCCTCGCGGCGGAGCATGGCGATGCGGTAGAGGATAAGCGAGGATTGTCGGATTGTCAACAATCGTCGCGCGGAAACCTTTGCCCTCCTCGCGCGGTACTCTCTCGCGGAAGTCATCCTCGACCGAAAACCGGAGGTCGCCGTTCATGTTTCGACCCGTGCTGTCGCTGGCCGTCGCGTCGTTTCTCGTGGCCACTACTCACGCCGCCGAGGTGGACCGATATCTGCTCGACGACACCGACGCCGTGCTGGGCATCAACGTCAAAATGCTGGTCGAGGCGCCGCTCGTCAAGAAGCACTATTTGCCGGTGGTGCAGAAGCAGCTGCAGGGCAACGCCGAGGTGCAGAAGCAATTGAAGGAACTCGGCTTCGACCCCCTCAAGGACGTCGAGCGCGTGCTGTTGGTCCACGGCGACAGCTGCCATCGCACGGTGGCCGGCAAGGAGGAGTTCGCGCCGTTCGTCATCGTCCACGGCAAGTTCGACGCCGCCAAAATCCAGGCCAAGATCGCGCAACTCGCGCAATTCGCCCCGCAGCTGTTGAAGATTCACAAGGGGGCCAGCGGTGCCGTCTACGAATTCGCCGGAGAGAAATCGGTCTTTTTCGCCATGCCGGATCGGGCCACGCTGGTCGCTTCGCTCTATAAGGACCAGGTCGGCGACGCCCTCGACAAGGGGTTGAAGAAGAAGGAGACGAAGCTGAAGACGTTCGGGATGCAATTCCTGATCGAGCAGACCGACTACAAGAATGGCGCCTGGGTGGCGGCCAGCGGGCGGGCGGCGCTGACGCGGGAAACGCCGCTGCCGACCGCCAAGGGGAAGAAGGTGGAGAAGGAGGCGCGCAAGAAGCTGTCCGATAGCGGCATCTACGAATTGAGCGGCGGCGTCAGCGTGAGCGACGGCGTCAAGGCGGCCTTTCGCGTCAAGGTCGAAGACCCCGAGACGGCCAAGACCATCAGCGACGTTTTGCAGCAATTCCTGCCCGAAGCGGCCTCCAAGGGGTTCGACGGTAAGCTGGACGGCAAGCAGTTTTCCCCGGTGCGGGAATTTTTGCGCACCCTGATCGTCGCCAGCGAGGACAACGACCTGATCATCCGCGGCGATGTGGCCGGCAAAGTGTTCGGCGACTCGCTGAAATGAGTGGCCGAAAAGAGTGCCGTGCTCCAATTCGCCCTATTGGTGTATCAGGGGAGCGACCCCACGGGCCGAATCGGGCGTCGGGGAGTGGCTTGGCACAGGACGCCATGCACGTTGGCTGGCGGGGTGGGACGCTGACACCCGGACGAACCCCTCGCTTTCACTTCATCCGCAGCGCCCTGCCCGGCCGGGCCGCGGTGGGCTTGCCGTCCTCCAGCGCGAGCTTGCCGTTGACAATCACATGAACGATCCCCTCGCTGTACTGAAACGGTTGCGTATACGTCGATTTGTCGATGACGCGCTCGGCGTCGAAGACGGTCACGTCGGCGTACTGGCCCGGTTTGAGCAGGCCGCGATCGGCGATGCCGAGCTTGGCGGCGTTGAGCGAGGTCATTTTGCGGATGGCGTCTTCCAGGCGGAGGACGCCGCGCTCGCGGACGTAGAGGCCCAGCACGCGCGGGAAGGTGCCGAAGTTGCGCGGGTGCGGATTGCCCCGGCGCAATGGCCCTTCGATGGCGTAGGCCGAGCCGTCGGAGCCGATGGAGCACCACGGTTGCGCCAGGGCCAGCGTCATGTCCTTTTCCGCGTGGTGTTCGTAGACCGTCGCCACCGAGCCGCCTTCCTCGATGAGGACGTCGAAGAGAACGTCGAAGGGGTCGGGCGCCGGTTTGCCCTTGGCGCGCACGGCGATGACGCGGTCCATCGTCAGCCCCTCGTAGGTGCCCTTGCCGGCGATGAGCATCCGGCTCCAGTCGCCGCCGACGGCCGTGTAGTGGTTGTACCAGCCCGGTATGCCCTCCTGGATTTCCTTCTTCAAGCGTTCGCGTTGCTTGGCGTCTTTTAAGCGTTCGAGCATCTTGGGCATGCCGCCCTCGTGTGCCCAGGGCGGAATGATGCTCGCCAGGCTGTTGCTGCCGCGCGTGTAGGGGTAGACGTTGGCCTGCACGTTGACGCCGCGTTTGCGCGCGTCTTCGATGAGGGCGATCACCTCGTTCATGCGGCCCCAGAGCTTTTGATCGGCGATCTTCAGGTGGATGATGTCCACGGGGACGCCGGCGCGCTCGCCGATGGCGATGGCTTCCTTGATGGCGTCGAGGACGCCGATCCCCTCGGTGCGGATGTGCGTCGAGTAGATGCCGCCGTGCTTGGCGACGACCTTGCATAAGTCCACGATATCGTCGGTGGTCGCCAGCGAGCCGGGCGGCATCATGAGCATGGACGAAAGACCGTGGGCGCCGTCGTTCATGACGTCGTCCACGAGGGCGCGCATCTCCTCTTTTTGCGTGGCATTGGGGCGTT
This sequence comes from Gemmatales bacterium, assembly GCA_038239465.1. GTDB lineage: Bacteria > Planctomycetota > Planctomycetia > Gemmatales > Gemmataceae > JBBSES01. The sequence continues at coordinate 218 of JBBSES010000635.1, read as the reverse complement.
CAAAAGAAGTGCCCATGACCGATTGCCAGACGTTGTCGAGGCCGACGTAGGAGACGAGCAGGATGCCGGCGAGTGAGGCCAGCGAGGATCCGACAGCCCAACTCGCCATCGAGACCCGGTTGGAGTTCGCCCCGAACAGCTCCAAGAGCTCCTTGTTGTCCACGGCGGCACGCATTGCGGTGCCGACGCGCGTGCGCGTCAGCAGCACATAGAGCGCA
>JBBSES010000634.1:0-2886 GCA_038239465.1 Gemmatales bacterium | reverse complement strand
GTCTCGAAGCGGTCGGCGCCGATGATCACGGTATCGCGCAGGGTCACATTCCGGCCGACGCGGGTACGGACGCCGAGCAGACAGCGCTCGATAGTGGCGCCGCTCTGCACGACGCAGCCATCGCTGATGAGGCATTGATCGAGATGCGCGCTGCTGACGCGCGAGGCCGGCAGGTAGCGCATGCGCGTGAAGATGACGCCGTCGGGCGTGTGGAAATCGAAGGGCGGATGATCGCTGGCCAGCGCGAGGCTGGCGGCGTGGAACGTGCGAACCGTGCCCAGGTCGGCCCAGTAGTCGTTGAACAGATGGGCCTGGATGCGGTGCGACGCGAAGGTGCGCGGCAGGATGTCCATGACCAGGTCGTTGCTCAGAGGTTGGCTATTGAGCAGGTCGAAGAAGGCGTCGCGGCGGAAGAGATAGATGCCCATGTTGGCCAGGTAGTCGCGGTGGCCGCCGGCCACGCCGCGGCGTGCCAGCCAGGCCGTCGCGGTATTCAGCGGCGCGAACTGGTCGTCGTGGCGCGGCTTCTCCACCATGCCGACGATGCGGCCATCCTCTTGCAATTGCACCACGCCCAGCTCGCCCGCCTGATGCCGCGTCACCGGCACGACGGCAATGGTCACGTCGGCCTTGGTTTCCCGATGCGTTTGCAGCAGCTGGCGGAAATCCATGCGATACAGCTGGTCGCCGGAGAGGACGAGCACCTCGGAGGCGGCATCGTCCTCGACGTAGCGGACGTTTTGCCGCAGGGCGTCGGCGGTGCCCTGATACCAGTCGGCGGCTTCGTTGGTCTGCTGCGCCGCCAGTACTTCGACATAGCCGCGGCTGAAGGCGCCGAACTTATAGGTATGGGCGATGTGCCGGTGGAGGCTGACGCTCAGGTATTGCGTCAAGACGTAGATGCGGTTGATGCCGCTGTTGAGGCAATTGCTGATGGGGATGTCGATGAGGCGGTACTTGCCGGCGACGGGCACGGCCGGTTCCGAGCGGGTCTTGGTGAGCGGATAGAGGCGGGCGCCGCGGCCGCCGCCGAGAATCAGGGAGAGTACGTCCTGCATGGGGAAAGCCTCGCTGCTCCGGGCATATCGGTGAGGGCCGAACGGCCATAGCCACTTTCTTAGCCGCTGGCGGCACGCGCGTCTTGCCCGCGGGCGGTTTTCCAGGGAGACGATGACGGCCACGGGCCGCGCGTCCATAATAGAGTTGCCCGGATGCCGCCGCGATCCCCAGGCCGATAGTGCCGGAGAACCGATGACCGAGCCTGCCGCGAATCCGCTGGAAGCGATCCTCCGTCACTGCGCCGCGGCGGCGCCGGAGCCGTGGTATCCGTCGCGCCACGCCGCGACGCAGGGAGTGGCGCGCGACAGCCTCGACACGCCGCTCGATCGCCTGCGCGTCGCCGGTCTGATTCGCCTCACCGATTGGGTGAAAGACCTCGGCCAGGGGTACGTGCTGACCCCGGAGGGCGAGCAGGTTTTGGCGAGCCAGCGCTATCTGGGACAACTGAACAACGGCACCGTACCGAGCCTTGCCGCGAAGGAGCCGATGGCTTGGCACGCAACGCCCGGCGGCGTCTTCGAGCGCGGCGAAGCGGCCCGGACGGCGGTGCTGGTTCCGGGCAATCCCGTGGTCACCAAGGTACTCATCGGCCTGAACGTCGGCGTCTTCGTGGTCGGCGTGCTGCTGTCGCGCGGTGCCCACGAGACTTCCCGCGTCGAGGGCATCATCTACGGCTCCCCACCGGCCGCGGTGATGCAGACGATGGGCCTATGGGGATTCAATCTCTTGCAGGGCCAATGGTGGCGGCTGTTGACTACCTGTTTCGTCCACGCGGGCTTACTTCATCTGGCGGGCAACATGTTCGCGCTCTACACGCTGGGACCGTGGGGCGAGCGCCTGTGGGGTTCGTTCCGCTTTCTCGTCCTTTATCTTCTCTCGGGCTTTCTCGGCAGCTGCACGGCGATGGCGCTCAGTCCCAACGGCGTGGTCGGCGCGTCGGGCGCCATCTGCGGGCTTTTGGGCGCCCAGGCGGCCTGGCTCTATTTGAACCGTAGCCACCTTCCCCCGCCGTTCGTTGCTCAATGGGCACAAATGCTGGCGGTCAACGCCGGCCTTATCGTCTTCATCAGTTTCGGCTTTCGCGGCATCAGCGCGGCGGCCCATTTCGGCGGCGCCGGCGCGGGCGTCGTCGCGGCGTTTCTGCTCACCTTCCAACGCTTCGGCACGCGGGGCCAAAGTTTGTTGGCCCTGGTCGGCTTGCTGGCCTTGCCAATCGCCGGGGTGGGCGTGGTTCTGCGCGCCATGGATCAACAGGACGCCTGGGCGAAATACGCGGTCGGCGCCCGCGGCGAATCGTTGCGCGCCGACTACTTGGTGCCGATCAAGGACAGCATGGATCGCGTGCAGGAACTGGTACTTCCCATCGTTAACGGCACGCGGGAGAAGAGCGACGCGGCCGAAACTTCCCGAATCGTGGCCGCCCTGGCCGAGGAACGCCTCCATTTGCAGACGGCTCAGCGGCGGCTCGAAACCTGGCAAACCGGGGATCAAGCATCGCTCGAACGTCTGCGCCTGCTCGCCTCGCGCTATGCCGACCATGGCATCGCCATGTGCGACGTGGCGACGGAGCTTCTCGAAGGCGCCGGCGATGGCGCGTCCAAGCGAGCAGCATTGACTGACCGATTCATGCGGGTGCACGAAACCGGCGGGGAATTGGCCGCCGCCTGGCAGCAGTTTCGGGATCGGTAGGTTTCGTTTAGCGACGCTTCGAAGAAGCGTGAGCAACCTGACGCTTCTCCGAAGTCATCACGAACTCGCGTTCAGCCGAAACGCATGAAAACGGGCGTTTGCATGGCGAGCGGGGGGGGGGGGTGGGCCCCGGGGGGG
>JBBSES010000633.1:0-2896 GCA_038239465.1 Gemmatales bacterium | reverse complement strand
TCGATGAGGACGATGTCGATGTCGTTCGATTGCGCCAGCCGCTGGAATAACTGGCGGCCGGTCTGCACGATGATCGGCTCGAAGCCGATGCCCTTCAAGACAGTGCCCACTTCCTCGCCGCGCGCCTTGTTGAAGTCGGCGACGATGGCCTTGGGCTGGGCGTCGGTGTTGACGGCGCGGCGCAGCACTTCGACGACGCGGCCGGTCGCTTGCGGCGCGGCGCCGATCCGCAGCAGGGCGTCGGCGGCGGCGAATTGCACCCGGCGATCCGGGTAATCGAGGGCTTTCACCAAAACCGGCTTATCCTTGGTCCGCGCCTTGGCTGCCTTCACGTCGCCTTGATCGCCGAGAGCGCGGATGAGACCGAGGACCACCGGCAAGCGGCGCTGATCGAACGCGCGCTCGAGGGCCGCGACGACCAAATCGGGATTGACGGTCGCCAACAATTCCTTGACTTTCGGCGCCGCCTGGCCAAGCGGCTTATCGAGGCCACCCTGTTCGACGCCCTTTTCCACGGCCAGGCTGAGGAAGGCGATCTGGGCCCGCTCGTAACTCGGGTCGAGGTCGAGCGCCTGACGGGCGAAGCGCAGGCCGTAAGCTTCTTCCGCCTTGCTCGCGGTGGTCATGTCCATAACCAGTTTCTTGCCGACCCAGCGCCAGACGATCACTTCCTCGGGTTTGCCGAATTTGACCTTGTGGCCGGCATAGCGCTCGGCGGCGGCGACCAGTTCTTCGCGCGGCCGGCCGATGCGTTCGGGGTTGACGCCCTCCAGGAGGCCCAGCGCCTCTGCGGCTTTCTTGCGCAAGGCCTCGGGCGACTTCGCTGAACCGAGGAGGTAATACAAGTACGGCCGCGGATCGGTTTCCGGCGAGCGGGCCAGGCTGGTGAAGTCCTCGCGCTCCATCAGCGCTCCGATCAGTTCTTGCTGAAAGATCGGGTCGTCGATGTCCAGGGTCGCCAGCAGCGGCGGCACCGTATCGGCCTTGAGCTTCGAGAGCGCGCTGACCACCGCCGTGTGCCCCGGTTGGCCGATGGTTTCTTGCAAGATGCGCACGATCTCCGGCACCGCCAACGCTCCCGAGCGGCGCAACTCGCCGATGGCGTAGATGCGCTCGCCCGGCGTGGCGCTTAGATTGGCGGCGAATTTGGCGATTCGCGCCGGGTCGCTCAAGTGCTTCTTGAGGGCAGCGCTCACCTTATCGATCAGGGTCTCGGCGTCCTCGCGCGCGATGCGTTCGGTCTTGCGGTTGTCCGACCAGCGCTCGATGTTGCGCAGCTTGATGAACGACGACAGGCCATCTTTCTTCTCGATCTCGATCAAGTCTTCGTCCTTCGGTTCGAGCTTGAGTAAACCGTTGAGGTGCCGGGCCGCGATGTCGGGACGGCCGACCTCGATCTCGAACTTGATCGCCTTCCAGAACTCCGGCACGGTCTCCGGCGTTTTGAAGAATTGACGGTATTCGTCGGTCTGCGATTGCGCCGGAACGACAAGCCCGACCAGCAAGGCGACGGCGCCTCCCAGGCGGAGGAGATGTGTGAAATAAATCATGAGATGTCTCCGCGGTCGTTGGTGCGGTGGACGCGCTCCCCTGACGGGTCGCGGCTAAACGAGGTCAAATGTCGATTTCGGGTCGTATCAAATCCGCGAACGTCTCGCGGCGGCGGATGAGTCGGTGATGCGCGCCGTCCACCAACACCTCGGCGGCGCGGGTACGGCTGTTGTAGTTGGAACTCATGGCCATGCCGTAGGCGCCGGCGCTGAACGTGGCCAGCAGGTCGCCGCGGCGCATCGGCGGCAGACGGCGGTCGCGCGCCAGGAAGTCGCCCGTCTCGCACACCGGGCCGACCACGTCGGTCTTGGCCGTGCCGGGGATGTCGGCTTCGTAATCGGCGGGCGGCGTGGGCATCCCGCTCCCCGGCGCCACCGGCCAGATGCGGTGGAACGAATCGTACAGCGTGGGCCGGATCAGGTCGTTCATGGCCGCGTCCTGGATGACGAAATGCTTGCCGCCCGAATCCTTGGTGTAAATCACGCGGCTCACCAGCAGGCCGGCGTTGCCGACGATGAAGCGGCCCGGCTCCAGGATTAATTTGCAGCCCAGACGCTTCACGGCCGGCACGATGACTTCGGCTAAGGCGTCGGCCGGCAACGCCTCCTGCTTGCGGTAGTGGATGCCGAAGCCGCCACCCATGTTCAAATACGCGATGCGATGCCCCTGTTGGCGCAATTTCTCGATGAGCAGCGTTCCCTTCTCGATCCCCGCCCGATACGGCTCGGCGCTCAGGATCGGCGACCCCAGGTGCATGTGCAGGCCGACGACGCGCACATGCGGATCGCCGACGACGCCTTGCGCGAATTCGAGGACCGTGTCGATGTCGAGACCGAACTTCGTCCCCTTGACGCTGGTATCGGTCTTGACGTGCGTCTTGGGCGGCAGGTCGGGGTTTACCCTCAAGGCCACTGGGGCCACTTTGCCGAGCGTTTTGGCCACGGCGGCGAGGGCGCGCAGTTCGGCCTCACTCTCGACGTTGAACAGGACCACGCCGCTTTCCAGGCCATATTTCAATTCGTCGTCGGTCTTGCCGACGCCCGCGAAGACGATCTTTTCCCCCGTGCCGCCGGCATGCAGGGCACGATACAACTCGCCGCCGCTGGTCACGTCGAAGCCGGCGCCCTGGTCCGCCATGAGCCGGCACAGGTTGACGTTGCCGTTGGTCTTGACGCTGTAGCAGATGAGCGGCTCGGCGGCGGCGAAGGCGCGGCGCAGTTCCGCTAGATGGTGCAGCAAGGTGCCTTGACTGTATACGTACAAAGGGGTGCCGTAGGTCTGGGCCAACGTGGGCACCGACACCTCTTCGCAGTGCAGGACGCGATCGCGGTAGTGGAAGTGGTCC
>JBBSES010000632.1:0-2905 GCA_038239465.1 Gemmatales bacterium | reverse complement strand
CGCCGCGACGCGCGCCGCCGAGCGTGGCCGGCGCACCTTGCTCCTGGAGAAAAACCCTCGCGCCGGCGTCAAGATCCTGATGTCGGGCGGCACGCGCTGCAACATCACCCATGCCACCGACAATCGCGGCATCGTCGAGGCGTTCGGGCCGCCGGGGCGCTTCCTGCATTCAGCTCTCGCGGCGCTGGGCGTGGACGAAACCATCGCTCTCTTCGAGTCCGAGGAGGTCGCCACCAAAGTGGAGGAGACCGGCAAGGTCTTCCCCGTCAGCGACCGGGCCATCGACGTGCGTGACGCCCTGGTGCGCCGCCTCCAGCGCGCCGGCGTTACGCTGGCTCTCGGCGAAGCGGCGTCGGATATTCGGCCCGACGAGCCGGGCTTTATCGTCGAAACCAAACGCCGCCAGGTGCGCGCGGATAAAGTGATTCTGACGGTCGGCGGCCAGTCGTATCCCGGCAGCGGCACCACCGGGGACGGCTATGCCATCGCGCAACGTCTGGGCCATACCGTCGTATGCCCGCGGCCGGCCCTCGTGCCCATCACCGTGGCGGTCCCCTGGGTGGCCGGGTTGCGCGGCGTCACGCTGCCCGACGTTTCGCTGCGCATCCTGGAAGAAGGGAAATGTCGCATGACGCGGCGCGGCTCGCTGCTGTTCGCCCATTTCGGGCTTTCCGGGCCGGTGGCGCTGGACGTAAGCCGCGTCGTCAGTGGCCATGCGCATCCTTCGCGTTTGAGCCTGGAAATCGACCTGATACCGGCGCGCAAAGAGGCAGAGGTGGACGATACCCTGCGCGCGGAATCAATCGCTTCGGGCAAGAAGCAGCTGGCGGGAGTGTTGGCCGTCCACCTGCCGCGGCGATTGTGCGACACGTTGCTCGAACAAAACGACATGCCGGCCGACCGCAAGGCCGCGGCGCTGAGCAAGCCCGACCGCGCGCGCTTGACCGAGGCCATCAAACGCCTGCGCGTGCCGGTGACGGGGACGCTCGGCTTTGGCCGCGCCGAGGTGACGGCCGGCGGCGTCGCCCTGGACGAAGTCGATTCGCGGACCCTGCAAAGCAAGCGCGTGCCTGGTTTGTACATCGCCGGAGAACTGCTCGACCTGGACGGGCCTATCGGCGGCTACAACTTCCAGGCGGCCTTCAGCACGGGCTGGCTGGCCGGGGAAAGTGTGTAGAATTTGTTTAGGTTTCGCGCCCCGCGGCGAGATCTTAACGCCTCGATTCTTAGTGCCAACTGCGTGGAACAGAAACATACTATTGCTCTACGACTCCTCCACCCCAACGGGGTGGAAGTGACATAGCCCAGGGTTGCCGCGCAGCGGCTACCCTGGGTAGCGAGACGCCCCAGCGACCAAAGCTGAAAGCGTTGGATAGGCCAAGGCTCGCGGATTATCGAAGGCTGCTCGGGTCGATATGCAACCCCTTTGGGGTAGGTGGGTGGGTGTCGCCGTGCCCCAGGGTAGCCGCTGCGCGGCAACCCTGGGCTATGTGATCCAACCCCGTTGGGGTAAATACACAGTACCGCATTCACCTGCGCAGTTGGCAGTAAGCTACATTGTGTTCGTACCGACTCTTTCCGTTCCTCCGAGACCGACCATCGTGGATGACTTCGCCGAACGCCTGGACGACGTGGCCCGTCAAGCGCATGCCGCCGGCGCTTGGTCATATGCCGCCGGGCAAAAGCCGAATCTGGAGCCGACCTGTCTCGCCCTGCTGGCTCTGTCGCTGGACCGGCCCAGACAGGAAGCGGCCATCGAGCGCGGCCTGCATTTCTTGCGGCAAAACAGGCAGGCGGACGGCTCGTTTCGCGTCGCCGACGGGCGCCGCGAGGCGATGTGGCCGATGGCCCTCGTCCTCTTCACGCAAGCGAGTCTGGGGGTGCCGGCGAACGAACTGCGGCCGGCGGCGCTGCGACTGCTCGGCATCGAGGGCAAGACGGTCGATGATCCCGAGGTGGCCCAGCAGCAAGACATCGATATCGGCCTCGTGGGCTGGCCCTGGGGCGAGGGCAACTTCTCCTGGGTGGAGCCGACCGCCTGGGCCGTGTTGGCGCTGCGGCGCGCGGGCTACGGGGGGCACACGCGCGTCGCCCAAGGCCAACGGCTATTGCTCGATCGCGCCTTCGACACCGGCGGCATCAACTACGGCAACCGCCGCGTCCTGGGCAAGATGACCGAGCCGATGCTTGGGCCGACGGCGCTGATGCTGCTCGCCCTGCAAGGCCATGCCGACCATCCGCGCATCGACGCGGCCCTCGACTACCTGCGCCGCGAGGCGCCGGCCGGTCTCGACCTGGAACATCTCTGCTGGGCCAGGCTGGCGCTGCACGCTCATGGAAAAGATGTAGCGGCGTTCGACGACTGGATTCGCCAAGGACGCCGGCAACGCGACGACGCCCGCTGGCTGCGGCCCGTCCTGATGCGCGATGCCCTGGCCGCCCTTGCCCTGAACTGCGAGCGCGGCAACCCGTTTCGGCTCGACGGGGTCGCGCTGCCCGAGCAACCGCCAGCCGTGGTGCCCGCGTTCAAGGGACCGCGGCCGTCGTTGGGCGAACGCTTTCGGTCCTACCTGCGCCGTGTCGCCTTGAATTCGGCGGCCAACCTGCGCGTGTTGCCTCCGCAAGCCGAGGTCCACATCGCCCCCGCCGTCGACTACGACGGGGACCTCACCGCCATCTTGCGTCAGCAATACGAATGCTTCCGCGCGCAAGTTCCTCTGCGCGGCAAGCGCGTGGTGCTCAAGCCGAACCTGGTGGAATACCACCGCGACAAGGTCATCAACACCGATCCGCGCGTCGTCGCCGCGGCCATCGAATTGTGCAAGGCCGAAGGAGCGGCCGAGATTGTCGTCGCCGAGGGACCAGGACATTGCCGGAACGTCGAATACCTCGTCAGCGCCAGCGG
>JBBSES010000631.1:0-2919 GCA_038239465.1 Gemmatales bacterium | reverse complement strand
GACAACGACCCCCGTAGCTGAATTCGCCAGAATTCAGACCCGCGACCCTAAAGTCAAGCCTTGACACTGCACTAGGCCCGCGTCTGACGCAAAATGGGCAATACTTCCGTCTGCAACGCCCCGCCCGTCACATGCACCTCACCCTTCGCGTCGATGTACACATTCGTCTCGCTGCGCACGCCGAACTCCGGCAAGTAGATGCCTGGCTCCACCGAAAAGCAGGTGCGCGGCAGCACGCGGCGTAGTTCGCGGGTTTCGAGATTGTCCATGTTAGCGCCGTTGCCGTGCGTCTCCTCGCCGATGGAATGGCCGGTGCGGTGGCAGAAGTATTCGCCGTAGCCGGCCTGGTCGATCACGTCGCGCGCCGCCTGATCGACCTGCCAGCCTTGCAACGGCTCCTTCTTGGCGAAGGCGTCACGCACCTTTTGGATAGCGGCATCGCGGCCGCGGGCCACGATCTGGAAAATCTCCTCGTACTTCGCGGGCACCGTGTCGCCGACGTAGCCGGTCTGGGTCAGGTCGCTATAGACGGCGCGCGGCTGCTTCATCTTGGCCCATAAATCGATGAGCACGAAGTCGCCCTTGCGGATGGCCGCGTCGGTCTCCGGCGTCGGCGCGTAGTGCGGGTCGCCGCTGTGCGGGCCGACGGCGCAAATGGGCGCGTGGTCCGTTATCAGTTCATGGGCGGCGAAGTGGTCGAGGATGCACTGCTGCACCTCGCTTTCGTAGACCATGCTGTCGCGGCGCACCTTCTCAGCGATGAAGGCGAAGGCGGCGTCGAAAGCCGAGCGCGTGTGCCGCGCCGCCTCCAGGTGCATGCCCCATTGCGTGTCGTCCCAGCAAGCCTCGAAGAGCTGCACCAGGTCGCCCGAGGGCACCACCTCGACGCCGCACGAACGCACCAGTTCCACCGTGCCGGCATCGACGCGCGAGACGTAGGGGTTGGCGTTGCGCGGCACGTATTCCATCGCCACGGTTTTGACGCCGTTGACCAGATGCTTGACGCCGGCTTCCAGTTCCTGCCACCGCAAGTAAACGGTACGGCTGCCAGGGAAAGCGTCGAGCGCTCCCGATTCGATGCGATGCACCAACTTACGCGGCTCGCCCCTGGCTGGGACGAAATAGAACCACCGGCGGCTGAGCATCAATTCCGGCGACAAACCGAGGACGCGCCGTGCCAGCACGTTGAGGCCGCGAAAGTCGTACAGCAGCCAGCCGTCGAAGCCGAACTGGGTCAACGCCGCCTGCACCGCGGAGAGGTCGAACATGATCGTGGTCTCGTGGCCGATTGACGCTTCCCGCCCCACGCGGCATGATTATGGGGCATACGCACAGGGATGGAAAGAGATTCCCCCAAGGAACCCCCCATGAACCGGACCCGACTTCGCCTGGCGCTGGGATGCTTCGTCATGACTTTCGTAGCCGTCTCCGCCGCCGACAAATCGCCCTACCCGCCCAGCAAGATCGAGCCGGTCGTGGACAAGCTCCACGGCACCGACGTGCCCGATCCGTATCGTTGGCTCGAAGACGGCGCGAGCGCTGACGTGAAAGCCTGGACCGAGAAGCAGAACGCGCACACGCGCGCCGTCCTCGACAAACTGCCCGGCCGCGCGGCGGTCGAGAAAAGGTTGAATGCCCTGCTCGACATCGGCAGCATCGGCACGCCGACGCCGGCCAAGGGGAAATACTTCTACACCAAACGCGACGGCAAGCAGAATCAGCCGATCCTCTACGTCCGCGAAGGGCTGAAGGGCCAGGAGCGCGTCCTCATCGATCCCAACACGCTGAGCAAGGAAGGAACGGTCGCTCTCGACTGGTGGTTCCCCAACCGCGACGGCAAGCTGGTCGCCTATGGCCTGTCGAAAGATGGCAACGAGAAATCGGTCCTCCATATCATCGACGTACCCAACGGCAAGGATTTGCCCGACGAGATCGACCGCACCCGCGCCGCCTCCGTCGCCTGGCTGCCCGATTCCAAGGGGTTCTATTACACGCGCTACCCTGCGCCCGGCAGCGTGCCCAAGGAGCAGGAGACGTATCACCGGCACGTTTACTTACACAAGCTCGGGACCAACCCGGACGAAGACGTTGCCGTATTCGGCAAGGGCCGTCCCGCCGAGGACTGGCCCGAGGTGCGCCTGTCGCCCGATGGCCGTTGGCTCGTCGTCAATCAACATCAAGGCTGGGCCAAGTCGGAGGTCTACTTCAAGGACTTGAATGATCCCAAGAGCGAGTTCAAGCCGTTGGTCGAGAAGGTGGAGGCCAACGTCGAGGTCTCCGTCCGCAACGATCGCTTCTGGGTGAAGACCAACGACAAGGCGCCGCGCTACAAGCTCTATCGCGTCGATCCGCTGAAGCCGGCGCGAACCGATTGGGTGGAAGTCTTGCCCGAAGGCGCCGACGTTCTCGACGGCGTCACCGCCATCGGCGACCGGCTCGTCGCGCTGTACATGCACCAGGCGTCATCGCGGCTGCGGCTCTTCGACCTGGCCGGCAAGCCGCTGGAGGAAGTGAAGCTGCCGACGCTCGGCACCATCGCCGGCCTCGGCGGCGAATGGGACGGCGATGAACTCCTCTATGGCTTCCAGTCGTTCACCCTGCCGACAAGCATCTACCACCTCGACTTCAAGAGCGGCAAATCGGCCCTGTGGGAGCAGGTGAAGACCGACATCGACTTTGCCGCCTACGAGGTGGAGCAAGTGAAATATCCGTCCAAAGACGGCACGATGGTGACGATGTTCCTGGCTTCCAAGAAGGGGTTGAAGAAGACCGGAACCAATCCGACGTTGCTCTACGGTTACGGCGGCTTCAACATCAGCATCACGCCCACGTTTGGCGCCACGCGCTTCCTCTTCCTGGAGCAAGGCGGCTTGCTCGCCATTCCCAACCTGCGCGGCGGCGGCGAGTACGGCGAGGACT
>JBBSES010000630.1:0-2924 GCA_038239465.1 Gemmatales bacterium | reverse complement strand
TGGTCGAGGGCGACGACCCGGCCACCCACGACGCGCGGCTGGCCCTGCACGTTGAGTCCGAGCTGCCGTTGCCAGCGGACCTTGCCGGTGGCCGCGTCCACGGCGGTGGCCAGGCACGCTTGCCGCGCCGGCGATTGCGTCACCACGAAAAGCGTGTCCTGATTGTCGCTCACCTGCCCGGCGTGCAGCGGCGAACCGAGCGCCAGCGGCAAAGCCCACTTGGACGCCACCTTGATGCCGTCCTTCGTCAGCCCCTTGCGCCAGTGCTGCAATCGACCCCGCGCCAGCACCCAAAAGTCGTCTTCGAGGGCATGGACCACCTGGGCACGGCCCGGCTGGCTGTCGTCGCCGTCGAGTTGCAATTCCTGGGGAAGCAGCGGAAACAGCGGCGGATCGGTGTTGTGATATTGATTGATGCCGAACAGCCCGAGGATGCCGGCGTCGGTCGCCAGGACAAGTTTCTCGCCGTCGCAGTGGGGCGGGAACCACGACCAACCGCGGACGCGCGGCTCCGGTTGCAGCGGCGCTACCTTGGCGATCTTGTCGACAGGCAAGCGATAGGCGCGCAACTTCATGGCGTCCAGCCCGTCGGCCTGGCTGAGGATCAGGTAGCGCGGCGCCGTGGCGGCGCCATTTCCCGGCGGCCCGTCGCCGACGAGGACCGGCTCGCCGCGCAATGATCCGCTGGGATGGCCGCTTTGCAGGACGCCGACGCATTTGTGCTGGTCGGCGTCGAGGACGAAGACGAAGCCGCGTTCCGCCGGGAAGTAGAGCAACGGCGTGCCTTCTTGCCGGGCGCCGCCGCCGCTGAGGGGCAGGCCGAGGTCGTAGCGGCCCAGGACTTGCCCCTTGACCGTCTCGATTTCGTGGACGGTGCCGTCGAGCGTGGCGACGAAGGCACGCCGGCCGATCAGCACCGGACGGCCCAGGCACGGCTGACCCAGGGCGTAAAACCAGAGCGCCTCGCCCGTCTCCACGTCGCGCGCCGTCAGCGTGTTGCTGTCCGACGACAACACGAGGACCAGTTCCCGATTGATCTCGCCGCGCGGCACGCGGACGGGCAAGGTGGCGGTGTCGATGCCGACGCGCTCGGCCCACAAAACTTGTCCATCGCGGGCGTCGAGGGCGTACAGCACGCCGCGCGCCAGGGCGAAGACGACCCCGGCGGCCGGTGGTCGGGCCTCCCCCTTGTCCAGGCGCGGCGCGAGCAGCAAGGTCGGCGCACTGTCGCCGGACGGCGGTTTAGGCAGATTCTTGCCGCCGGAGCGGTAGACGTCCGGCAGCAGTTTCTCCTTGAGCGCCGCCAGTCCGGCGGCCACGCGCGGATGCGTCGTTAACCCCAAGCCGTCCGCTTCGCGCTCCAGCCGATTGACCGCGTCCCAGGTCGGCGGCGCCTTGGCCAGTTGGGCCAAAAATCGATCCAGGCTGCGCGCGGCGGCCACGGAGACGCTCGCGCGCGCCATGCGCTTCTCCAGTTCGTCGCTCTCCATGTGCTTGCCGTACTTGCGCGCCTCGGCCTGCAGATGGCGGGCGCTCTGCACGTCGGCATCGACTTTGTCCACATTCGCGGCCGTCACCTTGGCGTCGTCGTCGGGCAGGAATTTGCCGGCCAACTGGTTCAGCGTCTGCGCGACGTCGGTCTCGTAGGCGCGGAGGAAAGCGCCCTTGTCGTGCTTGGCGAGAAACGCCTGAAACTCCAGGCGCGCCGGCTCGGCGTCCACGTCGAGGGCGCGGACCTGGCCGCGCGCCCGGCTGAACTCCTCCCAGAATTCGTACTCCGGTCCCTTGTCGCTCTCGGGGTAGCGCTTGCGCAGGTCGGCGTACATGCGCGCGGCCGCCGGAAAGCTGCCGCCGTCATATTCCTCCTTCGCCTTCTGAGCGAGCTTTTCCTCGGTCTCCTGGGCGATGGCCGTCGTGGACGACACGGCCCAGTAGCCGACGCCGACCACGAGCAACAGCAAAGCGGCCATGATCCACAGTGCCTTGCCGCGCTTGCGCGGCGGTAAGGCGATTTTCTCTTCCGCCTGTTCCGGCGGAGTCGTGACTTCGACGGACGCCGGCTCGCTCTCCTCGCTGACGCCGCGGCGCACCGGCGGCGCCTCCCACTGGCCCGGCGGCAATTCGACGGGCGACGGGGGCGCCTCGACCCGCGGGGTAACCGGAAGCGTATCCTTGGAGGAACGTCGGAATGGCGCCTTCTCCTTGTCTCCTTGTCTTTTTTCTTCGACTGTCTTGGCCGGTGCCTCGCGCACCGGCGGCGCCATTTGCCACGCCGGGATCGGTTCCGCCGGTGGAGGAACGATTGGCGCGGGCGGCGGCTTCACGACGGTCTCGGCGCGCGGCACCGCCGGAAGCGTGGCCTTGGAGGACCGTGGCGGCGGCACCACTTTGACCGGCGGCTCGCGCACCGGCGGCGGCGCCGTCTGCCACGCGGGCGTTTCGACGGGCACCGGGTCGGGCGGCGGCTCCGTCGGCAGCAATTCCACCATCTCTTGCACGGGCACGGACGGTACGCCGCGGCGCACCGGCGGCGGCTCCTGCTGCCAGGCGGCTTCGGGACTTGGCGAGGGTTCCTCGGCGGCTTCGGCGGCCAGCAGCGGCACCATTTCGCCGATCAGACCCGCCTTGAACTTCGCCTCGGCCGGCGCCGTCGTCCGTCGATTCCGCTTGTCCGGCGCCTCGTCGGCGGGCGGGGCGACGACGGCAGGCGGGGCAACGGTCGCGGCGTCGCCTTCGTCGCGCACCTCGAAGACGGTGCGGCAAATGGCGTTGGGACAACGCATCTTTTGGCCGCGCAGTTCCGGTTTGAGCTGATAGCGGCCGCCGCATTGCGGGCAATAGACGGTGATATGCACGGAGTCGCTCTCGACGCAGAGGGGAACACCACGGCGATGTAGAGGTATTCTAATCCATGCTTGAGAGGT
>JBBSES010000629.1:0-2933 GCA_038239465.1 Gemmatales bacterium | reverse complement strand
GCCCGACTCGGCCGCGCCGCCGTTCCACTTCACTTCCGTATGCCCCTTGTCCAGCCCCGTTTCCTTGCGCCAGTCCTCGCTGGCCTTCGCCAGGTAATCCGTGAAGATGAAGGTCGTGCCGCTGCCGTCGGCCCGATGGACCGTGGCAATGTTCGTATCGGGCAACTCGACCCCTTCGTTCAGCTTCTTCAATTCCGGGTCGTTCCATTTGGTGATCTTGCCGAGAAAGATCTTCGCCAGCACGTCGCCCGTGAACTTGATCGGTTGTTTCACCTCGGGCAGGTTATAGGCCGGGACCACGCCGCCCATGACCAGCGGAACGTGAATGACGTCGCCGTTCTTGGCCTTGGCAGCCTCGAGTTGTTGCGGCGTCATCGGCGCGTCGGTGCAGCCGAACGCCTTGGTCCCTTCGGTCATCTGCTTGACGCCGGCGCTGGAGCCGGTCTTGGTGTAATCGATCTGGCCCTTCTTCATCTTGGCGTATTCCATGGCCCAGGCCTTCATCATCGGATCGACGAACGACGAGCCTTCGCCGTCCAGTTTGGCCGGTTCGGCGGGCGCTTCGTTGGTGCTATTGCTCTTACAGCCGCCGACCACCAGAAGGGTGGCGAGGCCCAGCATCGTCACCAGGCGCACGCGCGCCTGCCAAGAAATCGCGTTCATGAGTTCTTCTCCTTCGTCGCCCAAGGGAGAGGGGTCATGCCGTCGCACCCCTCGGAAATCCAGCGGAGTGATTCGATTTAGCGTTCTGGCAATCTATGTACGAGACGGGACAAAACCATGACGAAATGGTGAAGGTTTCATGAAGAGGCCACTCGTATCAGAAAGGCTTGCCCGGCCGCGAGTCGATGCCCAGCCCCATAACGAGGATCGCCACGAGGATATGCTTGGCGACCATGATGGCGAGAACGCCGTAGATGGGACTAAGGGAGAAGAACCAGCCGGTCGCCAAAATGGTGAGGACCGCCATCGAGGTCTGCCACAGCCGGAAGCGCAGCCGGCGCAGGTCGTCGCCGTCGGCCAGATCGACGGCCGCCGGCGGTTCGGGGGGAGCGATCATGTTCGCCATGGCGGTGCCTTACGTTGCCGTTTCCGTGCGCTCCAATTTCTCAAGCGTACCGCGCGCGTGGCGGTCGGGCAATAAAGCGTCTTTTATTCATAGACGGGCGCCGCGCAGGTTGCCAGTCTTCGTTTCGCTGCGATCCGGCGAGCGGGGTCGCGTGAGCGCCCCGAGCGCGGAGGACGCGAAACGTAAACAAAACAGACGTCACGAAGGATCGACCTTCTTGACTAGCTTCACCTGCCCCTTGTCGTCGCGGCGGACGACGAACAGCGGCCGTTTCGTCCGATGCTCCTTGTCGAAGGAAAGCGGTCCCGTGAGGCTCTCGAAATCCTTCAACGCCTGCAGTTCGTCGCGGACCTTGGTGCCCTGCGGCACCTTGGCGCGGCGCAGCCCCTCGAAGAGGACACGGGCGGCGTCGTAGGCGAGAGCGGCCGGTACGTCGGGCGCGCGCTTGAAGCGCTCGGTGTACTTCTTGCCGAATTCCACGGCGCGCGGCAGGCTGCCATCGACCACGAAAGCCGTCGCCCGATAAACGTGTGGATCGAGGATCGGCACGCGCGGATCCTCCTCTTCGCCCAGGAGGAGAATCGGGGCATTGACATCCAAGCACTCGCGGACGGCGGGCAGGTCGCTGGCCGCTCCGGCGAACGCGACGAGGCCGACCTCGGCGTCCCGCGTCTTCTTGACCACTTTCTTCAACTCCTCCGCGTCGGCGAAGGTCCACTGCTGCAATTTCGCACCCTCGGCCTTGCGGAACTCCTCGGCGAACGCCAGCGCCGCCGCCTGGTTGACGAGGCCGCGCGTGTCCACGAGCAGGGCCGCCTTCTTTTGCTTCAAGTCACCTGTGGCACACTGGGCCAGCGCCGTGCCCTGCTGCGCAGGCGCCAAGCCCACGGAAAAGGCGAAGGGTTGCAGCGTCGGTGCCGGTAGGCCGCAGGTGGCCACCAACGGCAACTGGTACTGTTGCGCGAGGCGGCACAATTTCTCGGTCTGCAAAGCGTCCGTGCTAGCCAATAAATCGTTGACCTTATTGACGGCGATCAAGCGCGTGGCCACCGAAGGGAAGGTATCCGGCCCATTGACGTCGGGCTGAAGGACGACGACCGGCCGGCCAAACAGCATGTCGATGTTCACTTCTTCGACGGCCAGGATCAACGCCTGATCGGCGCTGCCGCCCAGCGCGCGTTCGACCGGGTTGCGCGCCGTGAGGTGGCCGATGGGGTACGGTTCGGGCGGCGCCTTCGCACACCCGACGAGAAAAAAGACAAGGAGACAAGGAGACAAGGAGGCAGGGAGACGCATGAGGATACCTCTTTTGATATGTGTTGGTTTAGCCGCGACCTGGCGAGCGGGGTCGCCTGAGCGCCCCAAGCGCGGAGGACGCGAAACGTAAACGGGGCGCGGCTAGGCCATCGCGTTGCCCGCGACGAATACCGATTTCACTTGCAGCGAAGCGTCCAGCACGACGAGGTCGGCCCACTTGCCCGGCGCGATGCTGCCCACGCGGTCGGCCCAGCCGGCGATGCGCGCCGGCGTCAGCGACGCCATGCGGATCGTCTCGACGAGCGACACGCCCGTCGAGGCGTGAAAGGTACGGACCATGTGGTCCATGCCCATGACGCCCGAGGCCAGCGCCGTGCCGTCGCGCGTCAGGCCGACGCCGTCGCGGCGCAGGATCGGCTCGCCGCCGTCCGTCGGGCCGAAGAGGTATTCGCCGTCGGGCATGTCGAGGGCGCGATTGCAATCGGTCACGAGGGCGAGACGGTCGGCCCCCTTGCACTTGTAGGCGAGGAGCAGCAGTTCGCGTTCGAGGTGCTTGCCGTCGGCGATGACTTCGGTGGTCAGGTCGTCGAAGTAGAGCGTCGCCTCG
>JBBSES010000628.1:0-2939 GCA_038239465.1 Gemmatales bacterium | reverse complement strand
CGAGGTCGAGCGTGCGGATGGTGACGCGCCGGTTCGGCGCCGCCTCGACGACGGCCCGGTAGGCGGCATATTGCTCTTCCTCGTCGGGCACGGAAGGATGCGTGAGAAAGAGATATTCGGTGCGATAGAGGCCGACGCCGACGGCGCCGACCTTGGTGGCCATTATGGTATCCGCCAAACCGTTGACGTTGGCGAGCAGTTCGATGGCCACGCCGTCGGCCGAGCGCGCCTCCTGCTCGCGGTTCTCAATGAGCCGATCGCGGAGGACGACGAAATCGCGGGCCAATTTGCGATACGCCGACTCGATCTCGGGGCTGGGGCGCACGTGGACGTGCCCTTCTCGGCCATCGATGGCGATCAGATCGTGCGTGCCGACGTCGGCCAGGATGCCGCGCAGCCCGGCGATGGCGGGGATTCCCAGCGACCGCGACAGGATGGCGGCATGTCCCGTGGAACTGCCCTTTTCGGTGAGGATGCCGGCGACGTTGAGCCGATCGAACATGACCGCCTGGGACGGCAGGATTTCCGAGGCGACGACGATGACGGCTTCCTGGAGGTCGAGCGGAGTGTCGCCGCCTGGGGTCGAAAGATGGGCGATGAGTCGGCCGACCACGTCGCGGATGTCGGCCAGACGCTCGCGCAAATGCTCGTCGTCGATTTGCTCGAAGAGCTTGGCGTATTCGTCGAGCAATTCGTGCAGGGCGCCGGCGGCGTCGATGTGGCGCTGCCGGATGGCCGACGTGACGCGGCCAACGAGCGCGGGATCGTTCAAGAGTTGGCGATGGGCCTTGAAGATGGCCGCCTCGCTCGGGCCGACGGCCTTCGAGACGCGAGCGGCGATGGCGTCGAGTTCGTCTCCCGCGGCGCCGTGGGCGGCCTCGAAGCGGCCGACCTCACCCTCCACGGCGTCCGCGTCGAGCGTTCGCGCTTCGCGGCGAATGAGGATCGTATCCACGCAATACGCGGGTGCCACGGCCACGCCCGGCGAAATCGGCACGCCTTTCTTCATGCCGTTACTCTAGCGGGCGGCCGGGACACGGTCAATTCGCGCTCGCGCCGCCGTTAGCCGCCGCGCCGCGATAGAAGCGATTGGCGAGCAAGTTCTCCACCGCCAGCGCCAAAAGCAACAACATCATGAGGTAGGGAAACAATTCCACCGGCTGACTCCAGTGGCCCTGCACGGCATCGCGCAGATTCACGTTATGCCCCACCGGAAGGACGGACCCTTCGCCGAGCAAGGCTTCGATCCGCTCCTTGGGCACCTTTTGCAAAACGCTTTCGGGAGCCGGGACGTTCAAGCTGAACCCCGTACTCCACCGGCCATCGGCGCCGAGGAGGGTGTATGCGCCAGGCAGCGGCGCCTGCTCCGGGCCGATGCGCAATTCGTCTTGCTTGGGGGTACGCGGCATAACGGCCGCCGCCGCGTTGCCGGGAGGTTGTAGTGTGTAGGTCGGAAAGCGCGGTTGCGCGGGTAGGCCCACTGTCACCGTTTGACCCGTGGCGAAGTTGAACGCGGCTGGCTCTTCATCGCCGGCCAGGTAGCCGACCAGCTTGTTCGCCAGGGTGAAGTAAAACGATGTTTCCAAATAGCTGTTCCATGGGCCGCGCTTAGGCAAGTCGCGGTTGTCGAACGGCGTGGTAAATAACAGCACGCGACCACGACCTAATTTCTTTTCGAGCAGCGCCGGCCTGGCTTCCTTGTCCGCGTAAGTGGCGAGAATGTCACCGCCGGGCAGCGCCTTCACGTCCCAATAACGAGCAGCGCGGGGCGGCACCTGAATGAAATCCACGCTGCCGGCCCGCTTCCAACCGTCGAACCAACCCTTCAACGGCGATTGCAAGCCGGAGTCTTTCCAGATGGCCCCCTCTTTATCATCGATGAGTCCCGTGAATTGAGCAGGCATCAGTTGTCGTACCGCCGACTCCGTATTGTCATCGGTATAACGCAGTCTGTCCAACTCATCGCCGCCGGGGATAATGGCCAAACCGCCGCCGCCGCGAACATAAGACAACAGTTTGTCCCATAAGTCCGTGCCGGGCTTGGCCACATCCAACAGACAGACGGCGCGATATTTCGCCAGGTCATCGAGACCGAGCTTGTCCGCTTGCCGCGTAGAGACAACGCGGCAGCGAAATTGTTTGGCGCGGTCGAGGACGCTCTTCCAGATGGCGCCATCGCCTGGGGTGTCCCACTTGCGCGGCTCGTCGCTTTTCGCCTCGTCGCCGGGGTCATCGACGAGGGTGAGTACCTCGCGTGTGTCGCGCACCTCGAACGTGGCCGTGCGGCTGCTGCTGAACGGCAAATTGTCGGCGACGGCCAGCGACACCTCGGCGCGATGGATGCCGGAAGCGAAGCCGCCGCGTTTGAAGACCACGGTTACGCCCTGGTTGGGCGCCAGTTTGACCGGCAGCGCCTCGGCGTTCTTGTCGGCGTCGAAACGGCACAAGAGCGTGGTGTCATAACTTTGCTTGCCGGTCGCTTGCAAGCGCGCGTTGATGACGACGGACTCATGTGCGGCGATGGCCTGTTTGGGCAACTCCAATTCGGCGATGGCGAGATTGGTCGGCTGTTCAACGCCGACATCGACGAAGAGGCCCTGACTTTTAGCCGATTTGCCGCGGTCGGCCAGCTGCCGCAGGAACGATATGCGGCTATCGTCCCAACAGGCTTCGGCGCGATCGGAGAAGATATACAGGAAGCGCGGCAACGGCTCGGCGCCTGCGGAGGTTTCGCCATCGATGCGATCGAGCAATGTATAGGCGTTGGCGAGGACCGTGGTGACGGGGCCATTGTCGTAGCGGATTTGCAAGGCGTTGACGCGGTCGCGCGCCTGGGCCAGCGTCCTTTCCCAATCGCCGCTGACCGGCTCGGCGCTGTCGAAGACGGCCACGCGGCTGGCCTCGGGCAAATCGTCCAGCAATTCGCGGGCGCGCTGCTG
>JBBSES010000627.1:0-2941 GCA_038239465.1 Gemmatales bacterium | reverse complement strand
GCTACCACGTCGGGCTTACGCCTCGACGCTCGCCTGGCTCTCGTTTCGGCTTCGGGATGAGAGATCAGTTCAGCCATCCCGGCCGGTCCCTCGCGGCATCCGTTCGTGAACTTCCGCCCAAGGGATGCCCTTCACCGCTCCGGAATCCAACTCCTCGGATCGGCGCCGGACGACATCGCGCCACGTTTCTTCCAAAGGCGCTGGGGGCGATTGCTCGGCAGCCAACAGGGCTTCGAGCAATTCGAATCTGTCGCCGGGAGGCAGGGAAAGGGCCGCTTGCAAGACTTGCTCGGTGGTGGGAGACATGATTCTCTCTCGATTGGAAGCTTGCGGTACGGATGGAGTATACCGCGACGATTGAGCGCTGGGCAACCACGCGGCCCTTTCAATCACGGCGCGGGAATTTCCAATTGCCGGCACGTATTACCAGCGGCCGTGCTGGTCTACCCAGCGAATGCACGCCCAGTACCACAAGGCCGCGAACACCATCCCGCCGCCCGTGAAGAACCGCATATCGACGAATCCGTAGGCGACGCACGCAAGCGCGATGCCAATGGCAAACGACATGCACGCCCAGGCGGACGCGCGGTTGGGAAGACCCCACAGACCGAGTTTGACCCACCAAGGCCGATCTTCTCGATTGTCGTGCCCCATTGGTGTGCCCTCTAATCGGTCGCGGGAAATTCGCCGGCATAGAAGGCTCACGCTTGTTCCAAGCGAAGCCCTTCGCCGCCGACTTCGGCCCACCGAAATCAAGGTGTGTTTGGCGAGCGGGGGGCGTAAGCCCTCCGTGGATTTTCCGCGGAGAACCACGGGGGGCTTACGCCCCCCGCTCGCCAAATCATAGCGTCGCTAAACGTGCGGCGTCGCTTCTTCACTCCCCCCGCAACGCCTCGCGCAGCTTCCGCAAAGCCGCGGTATCGAGATCGCGTGGACTATCCTGCCCGCGCGGAAAACGCAACTGCTTGCCCATCGACTTCAACGCCGTGACTGTCGCCGGGTCGCGTTGCGTCGGGTCGAGGTCAGTCAGCGCGTTGTGCAGCGCGGCCAACGACAAATACGATTGCGTGGCCCGGTCCCAGTTGGCGTCGAAGTCGTAGCCGTCGCGGAGAAGCAATTGGTTGTACCAGGGCCGAAGCGTGACCGGTTTCCAGGTCGGCGCGCGGTCGATACTCGGCAAGCGTTCGCCGAATTGCCGGGCGAGGGCACTGGCCTGCTGCTGGACCTTGGCCCGGTCGGGCACGGGCGGGCCCATCTCGTCGCGCAGCTGGCTCAGGGCGTCGGCCATCGCCTGGCTAGCCAGCGGCGAGCGTTCGCCGGCCAATGCAGTGGGCACTGCATAGTACCAGTCGCTCCAGGGGAGCGTGCCGGGAATGGCCTTCTGGTTCGGCTTGGTCCGACCGGCGGCACTCAGGTCGTGATGGCAAGAGAAGCAATCGTACTCGGCGAACTCGGGCCAGGGTTTCTTATGCTTTTCGCCGGCCCGATAAGCGAGCAGGTCGAGGGCGGCGGCGGCGGTGGCGACCTGCCCGATGGCCCAGGTCCGCGCTTCGAGGTCGGGAATGCGGCGCTTCTCGGCGGCGATATCCCAGTGCGGCGGCATGGTCGCCAGGAAGGCGGCGTTCTCGAAGCTCAGGCGCGGATGGCCGGCCGCGATCAGGTCATGATCGACCTCGTTGCCCGGCGCGCCGACGTGGCACTCGGCGCACATTTTAACGCGGAAGGCGAGGTCTTTCGTCGGCCAGAAGCCGAGTGCTTTCCTGTCGACTTCGCCGCGGCCGGCCCAATCGCGTTGGTAGTGAATCGTGAGCCAGTTCTCGGCGGGACCGTGGCAGCGCTCGCAGCCGACGCCGTCGGAACGGGCGATGCGCTCGCCGCGCCGGGCCGCCTCCGCGTCGGTGGCGTGGCAGCGCAGACACGCCAGATCGCCTTCGGGCTTGGCTTCGGCAAGGGTGGCCAAACCGCGATAGTTCTTTTCGATGATACGCGAGCGCTCGGTCAGCAACACTTCGTAGGCGCGGACGTGTTTGTCCTTGGCCATCCAACTGCTGTACTCGCATCCCTTGGTGCCGATAGAACCGGAACCGCCGTGGCACGAGGCGGCGGCGCAGGAGCCGGCGCCGCGATAGCCGGCCAATGGCCGCGGCATGACGATATCGGCGCCGCGCGTCCGCGCCGTACCGACCGGTAGGGCGTACCAGAGGGCGCCGACGGCAAGGGCCACGAAGCCGAACCCCAGGGCCAGGCCGGAGCGTAAGGAAGACATGAGAGGTCGCATCATGGCTGAGGGCGCCCGGAGAAGTCGCGGGAGAGAATCGTCCGCTATCCGACTATCGGCCGCGCCGCGCCGCCGGCTGACGGCATTGCGTCAATATCCGCGAAGAAACCGCTTGCTCCCTTCGCGGCGCCGTCAAAATTCATACGGCTGGCCGCCCTGGCCGACGATCAGGTTGCTCAACCCGAGCGCTTCCAACTCCTTGACGACTTGCGCCCGAAAGCGCGGCTTGATATGCACGGCGATAGGCGTGGCCGGATGGTGCAGCTTGCGCAGCTCCAGGGCGAAGGTGCGCGGCGTGTGGTGCTTGGCGAGGTCGGCGAGCCAGGCCATGTCGTCGGGGAAGGTGACTTCGAGGAAGACGGCCTTGACGTTGGCCACTTTGTTGGCGGCC
Organism: Gemmatales bacterium; assembly: GCA_038239465.1. Lineage (GTDB taxonomy): Bacteria > Planctomycetota > Planctomycetia > Gemmatales > Gemmataceae > JBBSES01. The sequence continues at coordinate 272 of JBBSES010000627.1, read as the reverse complement.
TGCCAGATTTCCTCGGTCGGCCCCGTGTCGCCGGGCACGATGACCGCGCCGGTTGCATCTTCAATGATGAAGCCAGTCGTCGGCACGACATGGTTGACCGGCAATGGCGTCAGACGCAGCCCGTCCACCTCGATGGGACGGCCGAGGTGCAATTCCGACAGTTTCATGAACGGCGTCTTCGGCGACGACAGCGCGACGAAGTCGGGCCACAGACGATCGTTGAACACGTCGCGCTGCAGGCAATCGAGTACGGGTTTGGTGCCGTAAATGGT
>JBBSES010000626.1:0-2952 GCA_038239465.1 Gemmatales bacterium | reverse complement strand
GGGATAAACCCCGCCGCTCGTTTCCTATCCCCCAATCGCGTGCATCGTCCGCCCCGGTTTGACGAACTTCGCCGTATTGATCTCGTGCCCTTCCCACTTGCTGGCGACGTTGCCGCGGATGGCCGCTTGCAGGGCGCTATCGTCGCCCTCGCCGCGCAGCATTCCTTTTACGTCCACCTCGTCCAGCGCGAACAGGCAATTGCGCAATTTGCCGTCGGCGGTGAGGCGCAGGCGATTGCAGCTGGCGCAGAAGGGGCGCGACACCGAGGCGATGATACCCACGCGGCCGCCGCCGTCGGCGTAGCGGAAGTCCATCGCCGGGGCGCGGGGGTCGTAATCCTCGGCTGGCACCAGGGGAGCTACCTCGCGTTCGAGGGTCTCCAGGATTTCGTGGGCGAAATAGACCTTGCCGCGTTCCCATTGGTCGGCGCCGATGGGCATGTATTCGATGAAGCGCATTTCCAGGCCATGCTTGCGGGCGAAGCGCGCCAGGGGAACGACGGCGTCTTCGGTGAGGCCGCGCATGCTGACGGCGTTGATCTTGACCGGGTCGAAGCCGGCCGCCTTGGCCGCGTGGATGCCGTCGAGAACGGCGTCGAGGCCGTCGCGCCGCGCGACCTGGCGGAAGCGCGCCGGGTCGAGCGTGTCGAGGCTGATGTTGATGCGCCGCAAGCCGGCGTCAAAGAGCGCCTGGGCTTGATCGGCCAGCAGTAAGCCATTGGTCGTCAGTCCCACGTCGCGGATGCCGTCGATGTTCGCCAGCAGCCGCACCAGGTCGGGCATACCGCGGCGCATCAGCGGTTCGCCGCCGGTGAGACGAATCTTGTCGATGCCCAGCGGCACGGCGGCGCGGACGAAATGGGCGATCTCCTCGAAGGTGAGCAATTCGTGCCGGTCCATGAAGACGACGTCTTCGGGCATGCAATAGGTGCAGCGCAAATTGCAGCGGTCGGTGACGCTGATGCGCAGGTTGTTGTGGGTGCGGCCAAACGAATCCACCAGCGCGGAACTTAAAGGTAATGCCGTGCGTTTTTCCATGTCGTTCATTCCGCGCTCCGAGTTCCGCGCTCCGCGCTGGGGTGTATCCACTCCGTAACGCCGTCGGCCCAGTTCTCTTTTTTCCAGATGGGCACCAGTTCCTTCAAGCGGTCGATGGCGTGGCGACACGCTTCGAAGGCCTGGGCCCGGTGCGGGCAGCTGACGGCGACGGCGACGCTGACGGCGCCGACTTCCAGATGGCCGAGCCGGTGGACGAGGGCGATGTCGCCGACCGGCCAGCGGTCGCGGGTGTCGGCCTCGATCTCCGCTAGCTTCTTCTCGGCCATCCTGGGGTAGGCCTCGTAGTCGAGGGCGACGGTGATTTTGCCGTCGGTCAAGTCGCGGACGGTGCCGAGGAAGGCGACGACGGCGCCGCAATGGGGCCGTCGGACTTGCTCGGTCAAGGCATGATGGTCGATAGGGTCGTGGGTCAGTGCGATCATGGTTTCTTGAAGAGAAGCAGGGCCAGGCTGATGATGAAGCCGATGACGGAGCCGATGACCGTCAGCCAGACGCCCCAGCGCCGGCGGTCCCATTCTTCGTGGCGTTTGGTCAAGTCGCCCGGCTGGGATTCGAGTACGGCCAGGCGCCGATCAATGGAGCTTACATTGTCCGTCGCTTTGCTTTGATCCGAGCGCAAACGCTCGATGTCTTCTCGCGTCTGATCCAGTCGAGCTTCGAGAATCGCCAGCGCGCGTTCCAGGTCACGAATGGACTCCGTGTTAGTCTTGCCGGCCACGCTCAATCCCCTTCGAGCTGTTGGACGGTGTCCCGCAAACGCGCCATCTGCCGGTGCGAAAGATTTTGCAGCAAATCCCCGCCCAGCCAGTGGAGTTGGTCGCGCAGCCGGGGGCCGTTCTTGAGTTCGGCAAGGGTAAACTGAGCCTCCGCGGTCGCGTCGTCTTGGCTGACTCGCAGGCGAAATCCGGGAAACTGATCTCGAACCCACACCAAATCCCAGGCGGCCGATACGCGGGGAGCATACTTGGCGATTTGCGTCTCCATGAGCTTGTTCGCGCCAAGCACTGCGGCGGACCACTCGGGAGTGGCTTCGATCTTATCTTCGATCACTATATCCATGACAGTTGCTCCCGAGAAATCAACCCCCGCTCACCGGCGGCAGCAGCGCCACCTCCGCCCTCAACGGTATCACTCTGTCATCCTCCGCGAATTCGTCATCGACCGCCAGGGCCGATCGCCGCAGCAGTTCCGCGAGCGCGGGATAAGCGGCCGCGATTCGCTGGCGTAATTCGCGCACCGTCGCGCCGGCCGGCAGGTCCACGGCGATCGTATCGGATCGCGCCAGGTCGCGGGCACGGGCAAAGAGGCGGATGTGCATGGGGATCAGAGGCGAAGGCGCCGGGCGACTTCGGGGATCAGGCCATAAGCGAGGGCCAAGTACTGCGCCGGGTGCAGCGTGCGTTTGCCGCTGCCTTCTTCCATTTGCATGCGGCAGCTGCTGCACTCGGTCGAGCCGTAGACGATATCGGGACGGCGCAACTCTTCCAACATGGGACGGCCGGCTTCCAGCGAGGTTTCGTAGTTTTCCGCCTTTAGGCCATAGGTGCCGGCCATGCCCGAGCAACTAACATCGATTGTACGCACGCGCAGTTCGGGGATCAACGCGAGCAACCCCGGCCCCGCCGGGGGAAAGCCCAGCGCTTTGACGTGGCACGGCACGTGATGGCCCACCGCCAGAGGCAACGGGAAGAAGTCGGTGTTGAGCCGCCCCTGCTGGTGCAACTCCCAGAGAAACGTCGTCAGCTCGACCGTCTGCTCGGCGACGAGAACGGCATCCGGGTCTTCGAGGATGTCGAGGTAATCGTGCCGGAACATCAGGGCGGCCGTCGGCTCGGCGCAGACGATGCGATATCCCTCGCGGGCCAGTTCGGCGAACAGACGCAAGTTGCGCTG
>JBBSES010000625.1:0-2954 GCA_038239465.1 Gemmatales bacterium | reverse complement strand
TTGCGCCGCCCCCCGTTGGGGGCGGGGGGGTGTAAGCACGCGCGCCCCCCTAGGGGGTCGCGGCTAAACTCCCGAATTGTTTGATTTCCATATGATAAGCTTTCCTATCGACATCGAGTGAATGCGTGACCAAGCCCATCATCGGTTTGCTGGGCGGCATCGGCAGCGGCAAGAGTACCGTCGCCGCCGCTTTCACGCGCCGCGGCGGCCGGCTGATCGTGGCCGATACGCTGGGGCACGAAGCGCTGCGGCAACCCGATATCCGCGATCGGATCGTCCAACGCTGGGGCCGGGGCGTACTCGACGCGACGGGGGAAGTCGCGCGGCGGGCGTTGGGCAAGATCGTCTTCGCGGACGGCGAGGAACGCAAGGCGCTGGAGGGGCTGACGTTCCCCTGGATCGAATGGCGTTGCCGTGAGGAAATAGCGAAAGCGGACGCCGATCCCGAAGCTTCGTTCGTCGTCCTCGACGCTGCCGTCATGCTGGAAGCCGGTTGGAATAATGTTTGCAGTCGTCTCGTCTATATAGATGTCCCGCGCGGCGACCGCCTGGCCCGTTTGGCGGCGCAACGGGGGTGGGACGCGAAGGAGGTGGAGGCGCGCGAAGCCGCGCAATGGCCCCTGGCCGACAAGGCCGCCCGGGCCGATGCCGTCCTCGACAATTCCGGGCCGCCCGAAGCGATGGAAGGCCAGGTCGAAGAGTTATTGCGGCGCTGGAAAATCCCCTATCGACCCGAACCCGATAAAATGCGATAATTCCCTTGAACGTTTCCGGTCTCGAGCTTCTCTAAAATTGACGTACCCGTATTGAATCACCCAATCTGACTCGCTGAACGCCTACCGTTGGCGACCACCGCGCGGCACACCGCAGAAAATGAATCGGTGCCCTCCGCGCGGCCGGGCTACGCCGGGACGACCTTCGTCCCGCCACGGTGCTAGCCCCGGCTTCCGCGCCAGCTTCACGAAGGAGAGCCGCACTCATGCCTGAACCCAAAAGCCGCCGCGAGCCGACCGCCGTTCGTCCGCGCCCCCGGCCCAAAACCGATACCCCCCCCGTCAACGGCAACGGCGACGCCCACGACGACCGCCCGGCCGAGCCGGTCGCGGTACAAGAGCCCACCGTCGCCGTCCAGGCCGTCGCCGCGCCCGCCGTCGAAGCGCCGCCGCGTCCCAGCCCGATTTCCACCGAGGAAGATTACATCGGCTTCGACCGGGAGATCAACAACCGCTACGAGGAGATCAAACGCGGCGGCACGCACATCAGCGAACTCCAGCAGATGAACATGCCGGAACTCCTCAAGATCGCCAAGGACGAAGGCGTCGTCGATACCACCGGCATGAAGAAGCAGGATCTGATCTTCAAGATCCTCAAGGAACGGGTCAAGCAGAACGGCCTGATGTTCGGCGAGGGCACGCTCGAAGTCCTGCCCGACGGCTTCGGCTTCCTGCGCAGCCCCGACTACAACTATCTGCCCTGCCCCGACGACATCTACATCTCGCCGTCGCAAATTCGCCGCTTCGGCCTGCGCACCGGGGCCGTGGTCGCCGGGCAAATTCGGCCGCCCAAGGAAAACGAGCGCTACTTCGCCCTGCTGCGCGTCGAGGCGATCAACTACAACGACCCCGAACTGCTGACGCAAAAAGTCGTCTTCGACGATCTGACGCCGCTGCATCCCGAAGAGCGCCTCATCCTGGAAACCGACCCGACCGAGATCAACATGCGCGTCATGGACATGGTGACGCCCATCGGCAAGGGGCAGCGCGGCCTGATCGTCGCGCCGCCGCGCACCGGCAAGACCATCCTCTTGCAGAAGATCGCCAACAGCGTGTTGAAGAATCACCAGGAATGCTACGTCATCGTGCTGCTCATCGACGAGCGGCCCGAGGAAGTGACCGAGATGGAGCGCACCGTCAAGGGGCCGCGCTCCGAGGTGGTCAGTTCGACCTTCGACGAGCCGGCCAGCCGGCACATCCAGGTGTGCGAAATGGTCATTGAGAAGGCCAAGCGCATGGTCGAGTTCGGCACCGACGTGGTCATCCTCCTCGACTCCGTGACGCGCCTGGCCCGCGCCTACAACACCGAGGTGCCGCACTCGGGCAAGATCCTGTCCGGCGGCGTCGATGCCAACGCGCTGCACAAGCCGAAGCGCTTCTTCGGCGCCGCGCGCAACATCGAGGAAGGCGGCAGCCTGACCATCCTGGCGACGGCCCTAATCGACACCGGCAGCCGCATGGACGAGGTGATCTTCGAAGAGTTCAAGGGCACCGGCAACATGGAATTGCACCTCGACCGCCGGCTGGTGGATAAGCGCATCTGGCCGGCCATCGACGTTAATCGCAGCGGCACGCGCAAGGAAGAAATGCTGCTCGACAACGAGGAACTGCGGCGCATTTACATCCTGCGCAAAGTCCTCAGTGACATGAACCCCGTCGAGGCGATGGAACTGCTGACCAACAGGATGGCGCGGACGAAGACGAACGCCGAGTTCTTGATGAGCATGAATTTGGCGTAAGGATGGACGAGCGGCGGGGTTTATTCCCACCGCTGAAAGCGGAGGCGACTTGTCCTCTGGCCGTGGAAACAAAGGTAAAACTTGGCACGAATCGCAACACGGGTTTGACGTATACTGCGGGCGTGTTAATTCGGGATTTCGGCAAGAAGGGCAAGCCCAACGAATGAGCGGCGGAATTTAAAACTAGCCGGTGCCATCGTCGGCGGAAAGTAAATCTCTCCTCAAGGCACCCATGACCATCTACGAAGGCACCTTCGCCCCGCCGCCTGGCCGCTTCGCGCTAGTGGCCGCGCGCTTCAACGAGTTCGTCGTCGAGCCTCTGGTCGCCGGCGCCATCGACGGCTTGAAACGCCACGGTGTCGCCGACGATGCCATCGACCTCGTCCGCGTCCCTGGCTCCTACGAAATCCCGCTGGTGGCCAAGCGCCTGGGCGAAAGCAAG
>JBBSES010000624.1:0-2956 GCA_038239465.1 Gemmatales bacterium | reverse complement strand
GTTGAGGACGATGCCGATGCCGACTTGCTTCTGGTCCTTGAAGAGGGAGTCGATGGCCAGGAGGTGGCGGCGGTGGCCCAAATCGTCGATCCCGTTGTCGATGATGAGCGCCGACAGGGCCGACTCGGGCGAAGGGAAGCCGGCGGCGATGCTCTCACCGTAGGAGGTCCACGGAAAGCCGGCGGCGGTAAGGCGGTCGCCGGGACTGAGACCTTCGGGCGTATTGTGGGCGAAATAAGCACGGGCGTTCATGTCCCGCGAATGGCCGAGCGCCGCGTCGTTGAGCCGGGAGTCGAAAGCCAGGGGTTGCGAGGCCGCCACGCCGCTGAGGTTAAGACCGATGGACACTCCATAGGCGGCGGGGTTGGCGCGGGCGTCGTTGAGCCTTTCGAGAAAGACTTGCTCGATGGCGCTCGGTGCGGCGAGTAGGTTGCGCGGTTCTAGTTCCTCGACCTGCAAGCGAACGCGAAGACGCGCGACGGGAGAGAGACGCGAGGACATATAAGAAATCCTTTATTATTTACTTATTCGTTCCCAAGCTCCAGCTTGGGAACGCAAGCGACGAAGCTCCGGCTTCGTCGCGCGTTAGCAAATGTGCCGCACATCTTCGACCGCGCCTCGAAGCCGGAGCTTCGAGGCCTGCGTTCCCAAGCCGAAAGCTCTGGGAACGAGATAGACTGCGTTAGGAATCGCCTTATTTCTTGAGATTCCACGCCACCAAGCGCTTGCCATCGCGGGCGAACAGTCGGCCGTCCGCCAGCGCCGGCGCGCAGCGGCACGGCTTCGTCAAGACCGCCGCCCGCCCCTTCTCGCGATACCCATCGGGCGTGGCCTCAATCAAGACTAGCACGCCTTTGTCGGTGAGGACGATCAAGTTGCCGTCGGCGTAGACTAGCGCGGCGCAGCCGAACGGCGTTTCGGTCCAACGGATTTTGCCGGTCTTCAGTTCGACGCAGCGCAGCCGAGCGGCGCCGATGTCCTGCCGGCCGTCGATTCCGTAGAGAAAGCCGTCGTGGGCGACGCTCGTGTTGTAATGGTTGGACAGCACCTCGTCGCTCTTCCATACTTCGACGGGGCCGTCCTTGCCGATCTTGAGCAGTATCGCTCCCGTGTCGTAGCTGGCCGATACGAACAGCTGGTCGCCGACGATCAAGGGCGTGGCCGCGTTGACCGAGTTCTTGTTTTTCGATTTCCATGCCTTGCGGAAGCGCAGCGCGCCGTCGGCTGGGTCCAGCGACACGATCCCCTCGCGCGTCAAAAAGACGACGTGGCGGGTGCCGTTAATAGTGGCCGCGGCTGGCGACGAGTAGCTGGCCTCGTCGCCGGTGGCTTTCCACAGTTCCTTGCCCGTCGCGGCGTCGAAGGCGACGATGCCGGCCCCCTTGGCGCCGATGTTGACGATGAGTTTGTCGCCGTCGAGCAGCGGCGTGCTGCCGACCCCAAAGAAACTCGGCGGCGCCTGATAGTCCGTCAGCAGCGCCTTGACCCATACCTTCTTGCCCGTGGCCAATTCCAGGCAATGCAAGCGGCCTTCGGCGCCGAGGGTGTAGACTTTGTCGCCGGCGATCAGCGGCGTGGCGCGCGGCCCTTCGTCGAAGCCGAAGCGATCGCTGTATTTGGTCGGATAGTCGAATTTCCAGCGTTCCTTGCCGGTGGCCGGTTCCAGGCATTCGACGATTTCCTTGTCGTCGAGGCGATGGAAGACGATGAGCCGGTCGCCGGCAACGACCGGGCTAGCCCAGCCCTCGCCGAGCTTTTTGTCCCACAATTCGGGCGGCCCTTCCTTGGGCCAACTGGCAAGGAGGCCGGTCTCGGTCGAGCGGCCATCGCGATTGGGGCCGAGGAATTGCGGCCAATCGGCGGCCAGCAAGAGCGAAGTGCCGAGAACCAGGCAAACGCAACGCCTATTGTTCATGCGATTACTCCGCCGTGGGGGCGATGACGCACCGAAAACCGATGGCGTCGCTCTTGTGGTCCGGCTTGGCGTGATGCCGATACGCGGAGCGCGACGAGTCGGCCGGATCGGCCCACGAGCCGCCGCGCAATAGGCGCTCCTTCGCGTCCTTGGCGTCCCGAGCGCTGCCATTGGGCGGGGCACCTTCGTAGCTCGGATGCCAGGCGTCCTGGCACCATTCCCAGACGTAGCCGTGCATGTCGTACAGGCCCCAGGCATTTGGTTTCAGCTTGCCGACGGGCGGGTCTTCGCCGGGCGCGTTTCCCTTGAACCAGCCGTACTCTTTCAAGGCATCGACCTTGTCGCCGAAGCTGTACGCGGTCGTCGTCCCGGCGCGGCAGGCATATTCCCACTCGGCTTCCGTCGGCAGGCGGACCACATCCTTTACGGGTAGCAGCTTTTTCGCGTGCAACTCGGCCGTCAGCTTCTGGCAAAACGCGCTTGCTTCGTCCCAGGTGACGAGTTCGACCGAGTTGCGCGGCCCCTTCCACTTGCTCGGCTCCTTGCCCATGACCAGTTCGTATAGTTCCTGCGTCGTCTCGTACTTGGCCATGCGGAAGGGGCCACGGAACGTCACCTTGTGCGCCGGCTTCTCGACCGCGGGAGCGTCGGCCCCGTCGGAACCCATCGTGAACGACGCGGGAAAGTTCCCTTTGCCCGGCGTCAGCGATACGAATTCGTCGAGGAACAGCGGCAGGATCTTCTCTTTCGGCGTCGGCTCCTTGGGGCCGGCGCCGTCCGCGACGGCGACGGCGAGAATGGCCGCCAAGGCGAGAAGGCCGCGAATGGTCGAACTCATGACGTCTTCCCTTGAGGTTTCGCGTCCGAAAGAAGTACCCTACTCTACCGCCGGCCCGTCGTAAAATGAAGGCATGAGCAGCAACGACCCGAACCTTGCGTCGATTCGATCCCTGGTTCAGGATACCGTGCGCGGCGCCGCTTTCCGCCGCGCGACGTTCGCGGGCGCGCCGCGCTGGCAGCCGGCGTGCCCGTGGGCGCGCG
>JBBSES010000623.1:0-2960 GCA_038239465.1 Gemmatales bacterium | reverse complement strand
ACTGCGAAACAATGGAACCATCGTGTCGTAGTGAAAGCGAAAGTCGCGGTAGGCGTCGGCGAAGGCGATGGCGTTGCCGGTGGCGCTCGCTATGCGGTCGTCCTGGATCGCCTGCCCCATGTTGACGGCGGCGAGCGGGAACAGCGACAGCAGCGACAGCAAGCCGATGGCCAGCACGAACAGCGTCACCAGCACTTCGGTCAGCGTGATTCCCTGGCGCTTCATGGAAGTAACTCCAACGTGGTTCGCGTATTTCACATGCCCGAGCCGCGGCCGTCGCGGGTAAACGTGTACGGGTCGTCGGGCGGCGGCGCCGGCGGATGCACCGCGATGAAGCCGGTGCGCGTGTAGACGCACACCAGCGTCGGTTGGCCCAGGAACTTGTCGGGCAGCGCCAGATCGCGGACCCACAGGATGACCGTCGCCTTACCGGCGCCGGCCGAGATGACGTTGCCGGCCGGGCTGAACAGGATGTCGAGGTTGCCGCCCAGGTCGGCCGGCACGTTCACGCTGGTGCCCGGATAGAGGTCGATGCCGATGCCGTCGACCAGGCTGACGGCCGGCTCGCCCGGCAGCACGCGCGCCCGGCGGATGATGCGATACGCCTGCGTGCGCCGGCTGATGTAGCTCACTTGATCGGGAGCGATGTCGAGCACCAGTTGGGTGGCCGCCGGCACGCTGGCGATGCGGTGCAGCAAGCCGCCGCCGTTGACTTCCAGATAGTCGCCTGGTTGGACGTTGTTGTACGCAGTGAAATCGACGCCCGAGAAGTTGACGGTAGTGGGCAGTGCCAGCGCCTTGCCTTCCTCGGCTTCCAGCCAGCCGCCCGTGAAGTCCTCGGGCTGCTGCACGAATTCGAGCGTCGTCACGCTGGTGTCGGCGGCGCTGGCTTTTTTCAGGCGCAGGCCGGTCGGCAGCTTATAGCGCTTGGCGTACTGCTTGGCGACGAGCAGGGCGTTGGCGACCTGGTCGGTGCCGCGCGTGATCTTCTTGCGGTCCAGGATTCGCGGCGACAGCCCGGCGGTCAGGCCGATGAGGATTAGCATGATGGTCATCACGACCAGCATCTCGACCAGCGTAAACGCCCGACGGCGAACGGCCAATGTCGTCTTCATGGGTCAATCTCCCCGTCCGCCCTGGCGCAGGCGGAAGCTATACAGGTTGTCGTTCGCCCTCTGGCCGACTTCCTTCATGGTGCCATCCAGGTCGAAGGCGCCGTTGCGTCCCGCCGACGCGATGGCCGGATCCTGGAGCACGAAGGGATCGACGCTCTTCTTGACGGCCTCGGGGTGGCCGGTCGGTTCGCGGTAGAAGGCCAAGGGCTTCTTCCAGTCGTCCACCAGGTATTTCAAGCCCGATGTCTTGTCGATGGCGATTTCGCGGTTGGTCAGCACCTGGTCGATGTTCAAGTTGCCGCCGCGGTCGCGCTGCAGGGCCATCAACAGGCAAATCGAACTCTCGGTGTAGGAGTCGCCCGGCTGGGGCGCCCCGCCCAACATGCTCGCGTAACTCGGCAACGGCTTGAGCGGCGCGTCGGGGTTCAGCGCCTCGGCGAAGGTCGTCGGGAATTCCTGCTTGACCCGCGCCCGCGTGTACAGGTACTTGGCCTTGTCGATGTCGCCGCCGCCCAGGGCGATGAACTCGGCGGGCACCGCCTCGTCGCGCGCCTGGGCGATCGCCGCGGTCCAGTGCTGCCGCAACGAACTGTCGATCTTCTGCAGCAGCTGCTCCGTGACGCGCTTGCGCTGGACATCGGAGAACCGCAGGGTAGCGCCGGCCGTCAGTGCCATCAAAATAAGGATGATGGCGACGACGACCATCAACTCGACCAGCGACATACCGCGACGGACGTGGGTGCGAGCCAGTTTCATGACGGTGATCCTCACGGCTTGCCCAGGGTGCGCTCGGCGAAGTTCGCCTGGTCATCGACGACGGGGTTGGTCTTGCCGAACGGCGCCGGCACGATTGGCCAGGGGATGCCGCCCGGCCCGAACTTGCCGTCGGGGCCGGCCGAGATGATCTGGCAATGGTTCGGCTTGAGGAACACGTTTGAACTGATGTTCTCGTAATAGGGGCCAACGCCGAGCGAGGCGCAGTCGCCGGCGTTGTAGTTGCTCTTGCCGGGGCTGAAATAGGCGTAAGGCTGTTGGTTGTAGGTATCGAGGTACACGAGGAAGCCCTGGTTTTTGGGGCTGCGCCGCAACCGTTTGTTGTTGAAGTCGTAGAGCGAGTTCTTGCGCTCTCCGCCGGGCTTGCAGGGGTTGGTCACGACGGTCGAGAAGCCGGTGCAGGCCGGCGGATCGGTCGCGGAGGGCACGCCGCCCAGGAAGTAGACCAGGCACTCCTGGCCTTCGAGGACCCAATCGCCGCCGATATTACCGTCGCCATTCCAGTCGATTTGTTTGCCTTTGCTCAGATCGATGCGCTTGAACATGGCGTTCAGGAACGCTACCGAATCGGCGTCCAGCGTGCCGGGCGTCCCGCGGTCGGGATAGTTGCACGTCTCGCTGAGCTTGATTCGGCTAGGAATATACGACGGACCCCACTCGGTCGTGAAGGTGGTGACGGCCGTGTCGAGCAAGCCGATCTCGTGCCGGTTGCGCACCTCGTTGGCCCGCGCCAGCGCCTTGAAGATGGCGCCCATCGACAGCGCCATGAGGATGGCGATAATCGTGATGACGATGAGCAGTTCCACCATCGTGAAACCGCCGCGCCGCCGTTTCGCTTTGAGTTGTCGCATGATCGTTGGTCTCCCGCGTGGCTTCGGTGGCCCCGTATGATGAACGCCGCTCGTTATTACTTGCTCAAGCCTTCCATCAAATCGATCAGCGGCATGAACAACGCGATGACGATGCCGCCGATCATCACGCCCAAGACGACGATCATCAACGGTTCGAGCATGTCGATCAAACCCTTGACGAGAACGTCCACTTCCTCGTCGTAGAAGTCGGCGATCTTGT
>JBBSES010000622.1:0-2962 GCA_038239465.1 Gemmatales bacterium | reverse complement strand
GTGGCAATGGCAGCAGACCGCCGCCCCATACGAGCGCCGCGCGGCCGACGAGTACCGCCGCCACGATTCCCAGCAAGGTACTCACGCTCGTTCGCGCGCTGGCCCGGCCCGTGTGCCGCATGTCGAGTTTCCTCCGTGCCGCCTGCCGTCGCCCGAGGGCACATCCATGCCGCCGTCGGACGTTCATCCATCTTTCGTCTCTTATCGGCGCGGCTTGTCTTACGGCATGAACCCGAAGCGCCCGCGTCGGGCGTTGACACGCTGGCCTTTCCTCCGACAATCGGCCGGCTTTCGCTGGGCCGCCGAGGCTGCCTCACCAGCGCGGCTTACCTCCCTTGCCCCGGCACTCGGGGCGTTGACGCGAACCCGCTCACCCGCCAAAACGTTTATTGACTCGCCATCGACGCCGGTTGTAAGATTCCCCCCGTCATCCCGACAGTATGCAGTTCACGCAAGCGATTCGGAGGCCGCGCATTGGTATCGGGACCGTTTCCACTCTCGAATCGCACGTCGAAGCCGCATCGTTGAACGTCTGACCCGAATTCGGGGCGTCGAGGATGGATCCTCGACGCGGAGATCGCCACGGAGGGACGCCATGCCGCCGACTACCGCCACCGCCCGCGCTCCCCTGGGGGCGCTGCTGACACTTCTGGGCATCGGCACCGCCTGCGTGGTTTGGGCGTATTGGGTCACGCTGGGCAACATGGCGACTCTGTGGGGCCGCGATCCGCAATACTCGCACGGCTACCTGGTGCCGCTGTTCGCGCTCTACCTGCTCTGGTTGCGGCGCGAACTGTGGCCCAACGCTTTTCGCCCCAGTTGGCTGGGAGCGCCGCTCCTTCTCGTCGGAATTCTAACTCGGTTCGGCGGCGCCTTCGCGGGGTCGCCGTGGCTCGACGCCATTTCGCTGTTGCCGACTCTCGCGGGCGTGTGGCTGATGCTGGGCGGCTGGCCGACCTTGCGTTGGTCTTGGCCGGCCATCGGCTTCCTCTTCTACATGCTCCCCTTGCCCTACACTTTTTCCGGCCAACTCGCGGGACCGCTGCAACGGTTCGCCACCATCGTCAGCACGTTTCTCTTGCAGACGATGGGGGTGCCGGCCATCGCCGAGGGGAACGTGATCCTGCTCAGCGAAGTGGAAATCGGCATCGTCGAAGCCTGCAGCGGCCTGCGTATGTTGGTGATCTTCTTCGCGCTGTCCACGGCAGTGGCTCTGCTGATCAAACGGCCCCTGTGGGAGAAGGCGTTGATCGTGGCCAGCGCCATTCCGATCGCGCTGGCGTGCAACATCGTCCGTATCACCGGCACCGGCGTGCTTCACGAGTTGGTCAGCAGCGAAATGGCCAACGCGGTATTTCACGACCTCGCCGGCTGGCTGATGATGCCGCTCGCCCTGGCCATGCTCTGGGTCGAGATGGCGTTGCTGGCGCGCTTGCTCGTCGAGGTCCCGGCGGCGCGGCGCGTGGTTCGGGAGACGATGGCGCCGCGGCGCCGGCCACGCACCGCCTGGAAGCCGCGGCCGGCCCATTAAGCGCCGCCGTGTCCCGGATTTGACCCGACACACGCAAGGGAGACGCAGACGTGGCCGCACCCAACGCCGAAAAGCCCGAACCGATCCGCAAGCTATCCGACCCCGTCCCTTCCATCGAGGACAGTCCGGCTCGCGTCAGCCCGCGCGACGCCCACAATGCTTGGCGCAACGGGCCGCCGCCACTGCCGCCCGCGCTGTCGTCCGGTCCCGACATTCCCGGTATTCTCCGGGCGTTCAAGCGCCGCTGGATGGCGGCGCTGAGCCTCGGAATCATGGCGGCGGTCGTCGCGGCGGTCGCCGTCTACTTCCTGCTCTTGCCCAAGTACACTGCGTTTTCCCAGGTCTACATCAGCTACACGAAAGAAGTGCTTCTCGGCAATTCCCGCGAGGGCAACCGGGAGGCGAACACTTATCGCCGCACCCAGGCCGCGCGCATGAAGAGCCGTACCGTCCTCGCCGCCGCCCTCAAGCGGGACGAGGTCAAGAACCTCGACGTGGTCCGCGCCCAGTCCGACCCGATCATCTGGTTGGAAGACGAACTGAAAGTCGAGACGCCGGAGGAATCGGAGTACACGACGATCTCCATGAGCGGCACCGATCCCGATGCCCTGATCGCCATCGTCAACGCCGTCACGCAATCGTACTTGCGCGAGGTCAACGACGAGGAGCCGCGCATTCGTGGCCAGCGCCTCGCCGAACTCGAAAGCATCATGACTAAGGCAGGGGAGAAGCTGAAGCAAAAGAACGACAATTTCGAGCAAGCCGCCAAGCTACTCGGCAGCAGCTTGCCGGAGGTGCTGTCCAAGAAGCAAGAAGGGATGCGCGGCAAGGCGGCCGAGTATGCCCGGCAGCACGCGATAGCGCAGGGCGAACTGCGCCGCGCCGAGGCGAAACTGCGGGCACACCAGGCGCAGCAGGTATTCAACACCGACCCGGCCGTCACCGAGAGCCTGGTCAACGACGCCATCGAATCCGATCCGATCGGCAAGAATATCTTGCTCCGCATCTCGCGCATCCAAAATTTCCTCGAAATCGAGGGCGCGAAGTACAAGGATAAAAACGCGACCACCCTGGTCGATGCCCGGACCAACCTGGCCCGCCTTGAAAACGCACTTCAGGAGCGCAAGGTCGTCGTTCAGAAAGAGGTGGCCCGGCGCCTCAAGCAACGCGCCGAACTGGAATACAAGGCAGGCATAGCCCAGCTGCAAAACGAGGTGAACCTGGCGGCGGAGAACGAGAAGATCGTCGCAGCGGATTTGAAGAAAGAGACCGCGGAGGCCGACAAGGTCGGCTCGTCGTCCACGGAACTGGAAATGTTGCGCGCGGACATCGACCGCGAGAACGAACTGATCAAACAGGTCGGTAAGGAGCGCGGCCTGCTCGAAGTGGAGCTTCGCGCACCCCTGCGCGTGCGCGGTTCGCAAGACGCCG
>JBBSES010000621.1:0-2971 GCA_038239465.1 Gemmatales bacterium | reverse complement strand
GAATTGCTAGCGGTAGATAGTCCCACGGAAGGCGGTTGAGGAGATGGGTGGTTGACGTAAGTCCTTGCTATTCCAGAACTACCCGGCCAGGATTCGAACCTGGACAAAGAGAGCCAAAAGCCGAACGTCCCACATCGTAAAGCCAATACCCACAAGCAAATAACGTCATCCGCCGCCGACGGGCGTAGTGCCGGGCGTAGTGACGAGAAAGGCGAAGGGGGCATTGCCGACCACGACCTCGCCCGGCTCGTGGCCGCGTGGCCGACGCTACCCGAGCCAATCCGCCGGGCCATGCTGGCGCTGGTCGGCAGTGGGAATGAAGGGAATGGCTGACCGTGGCGCACCGTGGCCGACAATCTGCCGATGATGCCCTGGCCCTGGCCCTGGCCCGTGGCGAAACCGTGCGCGACGCCGCGCTGACCGCTGGCGTTGCCGAGCGGACCGCGACCCGCCGCTGGGCTGACCCTGACTTCCGTCAGCGCGTCGGCCAGCTGCTCACCAGCATGGTGCAACAGGCGCTAGGCCGGATGGCCAACAGTATGACCGCTGCCAGCAATACGCTGCTGGCCCTGCTGCAAGCCGAAGGGGAATCGGTTCGCCTGGGGGCGGCGCGGAGCATACTGGAGCTGGGGAACAAGCTCCGGGAAAGCGTGGAGTTGGAAGAACGGCTGACCGCCCTGGAAAGGCTACAGGAGAAGACACCATGAACCTCAACGGCCGCTTGAATCGACTGACGGCGGCGCTGGCCCGCAAACCTAGGGCACTGTCGCCGGGCGACACCTACTTGACGCCTGAGGAGCGCGTCACTGCCCTGCGCCAGCTGTGCGTTCATTGCGGCATTGCCGATCCCGCGCCATGGTTGGAAGGCGAAGAGTACCTGGCCGAGTTCCGCCGGCTGCGCGGGGGAAACAATGAGCCTTGATGCTCGCCTGACTCGGCTGGAATCTCGCATCGGCCCGGCCACGCCGTACCGAAGCGGTGGCCGTCGATCCGCGTCGCCGGAAGTGTTGGCCGCTTTCCACCCTGGCCGCGATCGCCGAGGAGTTGGCCGAGGCCAAGGCCGCCAACGCCGCCAGAGGGGCAAGGATGACACCATCCGCCGCTTCATCGCCGACGACCCCAGTCGATAGCAGCAGGCTCGCGGCGGCGGCGGATATAATGACGGGAACGGGACGGCCACCGATGTTGCAACATCGACGGCCAAGCGGCTCGGCCCGGCGCGATGGTCCTTACCCTCCATCGCGCCGCAGCCGGCCGGCCCGCCACAGGGGTAAGGCCAATGACCATTTCCGCCGCGCTGCAACATTGCCGAGTTCTGTTCGACCGCGTACCGGTTGACCCTCCCTTATTTCATTGTCTTTCATCGTCACTGCGCCCTTGCCCCGTTCTTGGCGTTCCTACGCCCGTCCGCGTCCCTTCCCACGCCCGAGGCCTTTACTCTCAGTTTAATGGCGATCCTGCTCGGATTCCTTCATTCCAACACTTGGCCGATACTGCATTCCGATCCGCGTCGCCGGAAGTGTTGGCCGCTTTTCACCCTGGGTGGCCGTTAATCGCGGGCAATGCCATGTTGTGTTGGCTCTCCCTGCTCCACCAACTCGCCCGGGACCACCAGTGCCGCCCGTTGCGGGTCGAGGCATACTCCCGTGAAACATTTTCGTCCGTCGATGGGGAGCATGTCGGTTCAATTTCGGTTGTCGAACTTCATCCCGACGTTTTCACGGCTAGTGTGCGAGCAATCGACTTCCTTTTGGAATCCTCGGCACTGAAGAACCAAGCGACACAAGCCGAACGAGCCGAAGGGAGCGGCGGGACGGGGGGAGCTGGCGACACCCCCGACACCTCGACGCCGGCCCCGCCGGCAGCGAGAGAGAGCGAAGGGGGGATGCCGCCTACCAATCTTCGACAATACGCCAAGCCTTTCGACACTCTCCGATCCTTCGCCGCCGCCCGGCTAAAAGGGCAAGAGCGCGCCGTGATTGAGGCTCTGTGCGACGCGAACGGGGAACTTCCCATAGCCGATTTAGCCGTCAAGGAAGGCGTGGACTGGACAGACTCGATTCAGGGATTTAAGAACTCTCGCAACCGCCTGACGCCAAAGTTGCGGAAGCAAGGTTGGCGACTAAGACAACAGAATCTTAACGCAAAGCTCATGGTCATCGAAAGAAATATGCCGGGTTCTAAATAGGTTCTAATTAAACACCAAAAGGTTTCAATTAGAACCCGATTGAAACCTTGTTAGAACCCTGACGACTCTGTTTCAATGCTCTCCATAACAAACTATGGAGGGCCACCCGTGGCGCGCCGACCCTATGACCCGCTCGCCCTGATCCCGTCTCCCGACGCCGTTCGGCAACGGCTCGACGAAACGCTAACTCTGGCCGAGCGGCTGAAAATCCTCTTGGATTTGGCCGAGCGTCTACGTCTGCCGCTCCAACGCGCGGCCGACCGACCTACCCCCGAGAGCCCGAAGGGGGTGGCCCGTGACTAACTCCTCTTTCCCCCTTCGCCTTGCCGCTGTCGATCTAACCGACTCGCCCGCCGCCGACTCGCCGCTCGTGGTCGATGCTCGCCGGCTCGCCGCGCTGCTCTCCGTCGGCCTGCCGGCGGCGTCCCAGGTCCGCACGGTACGCAGACCACTCACCGCGCGGCCCACCTGGGCCTATCTGCTGGGGGTGATGCTCGCCCGCGAGGGCTCCCACCGGGGCTATACCGCATCGCCGGTCATGGTCCTGCGGTGCCTCAAGCCGGCCCAGGTGGCCGTGCGGCAGGCGATCCGCGAGGAGCGCGAAAAGGACCGCCTGGTCCTGCGTGTGGTCGGCGTCGAGTGGTCGGACGGCGGCGGCGAGTCGCGGACATTGACCGGGTTCGAGGACGCGATTGCCGCGGGGCCCCGGCCCAGGCGCCCCCGGGGCCCGCGTAAAAGTTGGCGGCCCCGTGTGACCACCCCCTAACCCACACCCAAATAAGG
>JBBSES010000620.1:0-2979 GCA_038239465.1 Gemmatales bacterium | reverse complement strand
TTGTCGGCGTCGAGGCTCATGTGCCGAAGCGCCTTTTCCACTCCCTTGAGGCCCGACTTGCCGTAGCCGTCGTCCTGGTAGAAGACGGCGATTTGCTCCGGCCTCAGTTTCTTGACGAGTATAAGGTAGCGGATAATGGCGGCGGTTTCGTCCTCATAGCTGGCGCGATAGTTGAAGACGACGCGCTCGGGCGGCGATTGCCGAAGCTTGTCGGTGCCGGTGAAGGCGCCGAAGAAGAGCATGTCGCGCTGGCTGGCGTAGGGGAGCGTCAATTCTGCCGTGGGCGTGCCGACGTTGCCGATGAAGCCGAAGACCTTATGTTCCCGGTCGAGCGATTTGATATTGGCCAACGCGGTGGCGGGATCGTATTTGTCGTCGAGGGCGATGAGTTTGACCTTGCGGCCATTGACGCCGCCGTGCTCGTTGACCTGATTGAGATACGTCTCGATACCGACCTTCAATTCGTGGCCGATGGCCTTGGCGTTGCCCGAGAACGGCCCGGTCATGCCCAGAAGGATCTGCTCGTCGGTGACGCCCTGGGCGATGGCGGGACGCGGTTGGCGTACCGTGGGACCGGCATTCGGGCCGGGACGCGATTGCAGGTATTGCCGGCCGAGCAGGCCGGCCACCACGATCAAGGCGAGCAATGCCACCAGGCTGACGAGGGGGACGCGCCGCCTGGCCGGGCGACCCTTCTTGCGCGGCGTGCCGTGAGCGCCGGTATGCAGAAACCCGGAAGCGCCGAGGTCCACGTTAGGATCGTGGATAAAGGCTTCCAAAGCCTCGGCGACGGCTTGCGCCGAGGCCGGCCGGTCGTTCGGTTCCTTGGCGAGCAGCTGCGGGACCAGTCCCGCGAGCGGGATCGGCACTGAGGCGTTGACTTCCCGCAGCGGTTTCGGCTCCTTGAGGGCGACGGCCTTGAGGATGGCCACCGTGGAGCCGCCCTGAAACGCCGGTTCGCCCGCCAGCAATTCGTAGAGGACGCAGCCGAGACTGAACAGATCGCAGCGGGCATCGACCTCCGTTCCCTCGGCCTGCTCGGGCGCCATGTACGCGGGGGTGCCGATGATCAGGCCGGTCTGCGTAAGGCGGGCGTTGTCGTGGGCGGCGCGGGCGAGGCCGAAGTCGAGAATCTTGACGCGGCCGCCCGGCTCTTCCAACCAGATGTTGGCCGGCTTGATATCGCGGTGGATCAGGCCCAACTTATGCGCCGCCGCCAGCCCGCGCGCGATTTCCAGCCCCATGCGCGTGGCGTCCTTGAGCGCGGGCCGCGGGTGCAACTCCAGCCAGCGGTCGAGCGGTTCGCCGCGCAGGAACTCCATCGCCAGGTAGGGCATGTCCTTGTCCTGGCCGACTTGATGAATGGTGACGATGTAGTCGCTCTTCAGCGCCGCCATCGACCGCGCTTCGCGCAGGAAGCGCTGCCGCGATTGCTGGTCGCTGGCGACTTCTGGGCGCATCACCTTCAGAGCGACGGGCCGTTGCAGCTGCATGTCGTCGGCGCGGAAAACCAGGCCCATGCCGCCCTGACCGAGCAGTTCAAGAACGCGATACGACCCGAGCCAGCCGAGTTCGTCGCCGATGGCGGGCGAGAGGAAGGCATACGCTCCCGGGCGTCCCATGAGGGCGGGTACGTTGGGAGCGAGCGTGTCGTTCATATCGGGAGCCGAGGTCGGCGCGAGCGACGGGGGAGCATTGGCGGCCAGTGGATGCTGACAGCGGGGGCAGGTCAACGGATGGCCGAATATCGAATTCGAGGAGTCTATTTCGTAGCCGCAGTTCGCGCATTTCAGGCCGGTCATGGAAGCCTCGGAGCGAATTCGCGTGAGGATCGGCACACTGGGATTCTAACCGCGATCCCAGTCGCTCGCCACCCGAGTCAACGAACGCTCGGCCCTCCAGCGGACACTTATGGGGCACGCGAAACGTAAACAAGACAATACTAATCTTTCTTGTCCGCCAGCTTGCGCAGTTCGGGGAGGCGCTTCTTCCCTTCGGCGACCGCCGCTTCGTCCTGGCCGTCCTTAAGGATGAGGTCCCAGAAACTGATCGCCGAACGGGCCATTTCTGGGCGTTGCTTCAGATATTGCTTGGGCAGCGGCCCGGTGGCGTAATCCGTCAGGGAGCGGGCCGTGGCGATCAGGAAGCGGCGCTGTTCGGCGATATCCTCTTCCTCCCACGGTTTATCGGCTTTGGCGTCGTATTCCTGGTACAGCTTCTTGGCCGCCGCGGCGGCGGGCAGGCCGTTCCAGCGCGGCACGATGCCTTGCAGCTGCATGATGCCGGAACTGACCGTCTCTTTTTCCTTGAGGCGTTGGGTGGCTTCCTTGAGGAGGGCGGCGGCCCACGCCTCGCGGTCGGGGGCGGCGTCGCCAGCGATGCGGCTAGCCGGATACTTCTTGGCCAACTCGCGGCGTTTCGGCAGCCCTTCCTCCAGCCACTGGAACGCCTCGGGCAACAGTTCCACGGGCACGTTATGTTCCGTCCTTGGCCCCACAAATACCTTGGCGCGAACGCCGTAAGCCGCCAGCTGCGGCCCGCGGAATTTCTCGCACTCCCCCCGATTGAAATCGAAGGCTCCCGTGAGGAAGGCGACGCTGAGGCGATCGACGGCGCGCTGCCGCAGCCACGTTTCCTCGCGCAACTCCACCCCCGCGCAGCTAGGGGCGACGCCGCCAAAGAATTCCGGCAAGGCCATGACGATCGACCCGGCGATCCGCGCTCCGCCCGAGTGGCCGGAGAGATAGGTCCGATCCGGGTCGGTGTTGTACGCCCGGCGAATCTCGTCGAGCACGTCCAGCACCAGGCGGATCCGCCGCTTGGGTTGCACGTCGTTGCCGGCGTTGTGCGGCGAGGCAAAGATGACGCCTTCCTTCTTGCAAACCGCTTCCCACTCCTTCCAGCCGCCGGGGCCATTGCCCGGCGAAATGAAGAGCATCACCGGGTATGATTTCTTCGGGTCGTAGTTCGGCGGCACGA
>JBBSES010000619.1:0-2987 GCA_038239465.1 Gemmatales bacterium | reverse complement strand
GAGCGCCGGCTACGGTTTGCAGGAGGGACATGATGGAACCTCGCCCCCGAAAAAGGGGTAGGGCGACCGGGGGGCGTAAGCCCCCCGTGGTTCTCCAGAAGAAATCCACGGGGGATTTACGCCCTCCGCTCGCCAAGAAGAGTCATTCTCCTGAATGGACGCGCGATCCGCGGCAGATATACACCCCGCCCGGCGGCAAATTCATCGGCACGAAGCGAAACGCGACTTCGTCGAAGTAGTGACGATACAGCTTGAAATAGACCCACGGCATGTGCGTCAGCTGGCGGAACGTTCCCGTCGGCGTAAGTCTTCGACCGACGACATCAAGGATTTTATCGCGGAGCGGCGCCGGGAACGACGGCAACGGCAACCCCGAGATGATGTGGTCCACCGCGTCGATCTTCCGTTCAGCGAGCAAGCTTTCCAGATCGCAAGCGTCGGCTTGCACGACCTCGGCCTCCGGAAAGCGGCGCCGCAACCGGGTGCAGAAGTCGGGGTCGCGTTCGATGACCAGCGACCGACAATCGGGTAGGCGATGGCGCCACAATTCGCTGGTGATCGGCCCCGTGCCGGCCCCGAGTTCGACGATGCAGCGGGCGCGGGAAAAGTCGATGCCGCCGACGACCGCCCGCGCCAGCCAGCGGGAACTGGGGGTGAGGGCGGCGATGGCGGTGCCCTGTTTCAGGAACTTGCCGAAGAAGAGGAGCCAGTCGGGGGAGCGGTTTTCGCGGGGGCCGGCGGCCTCGGGTGGGACATTCATAAGACAGTGCTCGGGGTGGCCAGCAAAAGTTGACTGAACCGCGGATGCGGCGACGGCGACGGGTGGGTCAGGAAATGAACCACCAGGCGGTTGATCATCCAGGGCTTTTCCATGTGCGGCGCATGGCCACAGTGCGGCACCATCAGGAAGTGGCCATGAGGCAAGTCGTGCGCCGCTTGTGCCGCCTCGCGCGGATCGACGATCTTATCCTCGCGGCCGCTGACGAGCAGCGTCGGCGCCTTCACCAGTGGCAGCCGTTCGCGGACGCAGAACTTCATGGTGCCGCGAATGGTTCGCAACAGCCCGCTGCGCCAGCGCTTGTTGGCGAACTGCCGGCGATAGTAGGACAGGAGACCGGGATCGACCAGGCGCCGTTCGTGAAAGACGCTATCGACCAGCGCCTTCATGTCGCTGCGGCGCACGCCCTCGACGATGGGCAGCTGTTCCTCGTCGCCCATACCGGAGGGACAGAGCAGCACCAGGCGCGACACCAACTCGGGATAGCGCACCGCGAACTCGATGGCGACCTTGCCGCCCAGACTGCTGGCGACGATATGATAGGGCGGTGTCTGCACGAATTGATCGAGGTAGACGTGCAGCTGTTCGACCAGATATTCGACGCTGATCGGCTGCCCTTCGTCGATGCGGCGATGCAGTGCCGCTCCCTCGTAGGCGAGCAGGTTGGGCGCGTAGAGGTCGAAGTAGCGGCGCCAGAAGCGCGTGTTGCGGAACCAGGTTTCGGATTGCTCGGCCAGCCCGTTGATGAGGACGAGCGGCTGACGGCGGCGATAGGCGTTGGGACGCAAGCGGTCCAGGAGAGCGGCGAATTTACCGGCCATGAAAGTGCTCCTTGCGCGGGGCATGGCAGGGTCTCCGGACGGCCGTGGTTCGGGGAATCAGGGCGGCGGCGCTGTGCCGGTAATATACGCGACACGGACGCTCCGCCCAGCGGTCTCAGCCCATTCACGGCGGCCGGGCCTCACCGCCCGCGCGGCACATCGACGTCTTTTCATGCAGGCGGCCCCGCCGCCCGCGATATCACGCGCCTACCGATCCTTCGCCGGCGCTTCGTGGAACCTACATGTTTCGTCGTTGATCCATGCCGAAGAGCATCGCCGCCAATTGTGGGACTTGCGTGAAGGCCGCGTGTAAAAGCGGTTATCTTTTGACAACCGGACCATGAAGGGTATCATGCCCCGAAAACCGCGGGCCTCTTCACCGAGGATAGTATGAGCGAACCTTGCGACGTGTTGTGCGCCTGCATCATCGTGGCCGACCATGTCTGTACGCCTATCGACCACCTGCCGGCGGCGGGCGAACTGGTGATGGCCGACCGTCTGTTGTTGACCATCGGCGGTTGCGCGGCCAACGCCGCCGTCGATCTGGGAAAAATGGGCGTCCGCGCCGCCGTGGTCGGCCGCGTGGGCGGCGATGTCTTCGGCCGCGTCGTCGCCGATTTGCTCCGCGAAAATGCCGTGGACGTTTCCTCGCTGCAAGTCAGCCCGGAGGCCGATACGAGTCAGACGTTGATCGTCAACGTCGCCGGCCAGGACCGGCGCTTCATCCATACTTTCGGGGCCAACGCCGCCTTCAACGCCGCCGACATTCCGCTCGACCGCCTGAAAAGTTGCCGCGTGCTGTACCTCGGCGGGTATCTGCTGATGCCGAATGTCCGCCAGGAAGAGGTCGCCGCGGTGTTCGCCGTCGCCCGGCGCGCGGGGGCCAAGACGGTTCTCGACGTGGCCACGCCGGGGCCGGGCGATTACCTGCCCCGTCTCCAAAAACTGTTGCCACACGTGGACGTCTTCTTGCCCAACAACCACGAAGGCGAACTGATCACCGGCGCCAGCGATCCTCTCGAACAAGCCATGATCTTCCACCGCCTCGGCGCCGGCACGGCGGTCGTGACGAGGGGCGGCGACGGCTGCGTGCTGGTCAGCGACGATCTGCGGCTACGCGCCGGCAGCTACCCCGTGGATTTCGTGGACGGCAGCGGCGGCGGCGACGCCTTCGACGCGGGCTACATTTACGGCTTGCTCAATGGCTTCGATACCGAGGATTGTCTGCGCTATGCGAGCGCCTTGGGGGCGAGTTGCGTTCGCGCCATCGGCACGACGCCGGGTGTTTTCACGCGCGTGGAGTGCGAGGATTTCGTGCGCTCGCACACGCTTCGGATCGAACGAGTCACGTAGGGTGCGTCAAGCGTACTCGCGCGGACGCACCGGAG
>JBBSES010000618.1:0-2993 GCA_038239465.1 Gemmatales bacterium | reverse complement strand
TAAGCCCCCCGTGGTTCTCTGAGAGAAATCCACGGGGGGCTTACGCCCCCCGCTCGCCACGGCGTTAAAACTGCCCCCTTGCGTGGAATCGGCTTGACACGCTAAGCCAAACCTGCGACGGATGGATGTGGGAGATGGGGGCGTTTCGCCTCGCTTTATCCATACCATCCACGCCATTCGCGCGCCCACGGAACCGGCGGGCGCGAGTTTTGGGAGCCGTCTATGCTGCACATCACCTGTGATCTCTGTGGCAAAGAATTGCTGCCCGGCGACGACCAGCGCTTCGTGGTCAAGATCGAGGCCTTCGCCGCCCACGACCCCGCGGAGATCACCGAAGCCGACCTCGACGAAGACCACATGGAGGCGGTCAGCCAGCTCATCCGCGACATGGAAGACAGCTGCGCCGACCCCGACCTGACGCCAACGCGGCAAAAGTTCCGCTACGACCTGTGCCCGATCTGTCACAAGAAATTCGCCCGCGATCCGCTCGGCAAGGACGCGGCGCAGAAGTTCGACTTCAGCGAGAATTGACCGGATCAAGCGAGAGATTAGCGCATACCGTGCGGGGCGAGAAGCCGATGCTTTTCGCCCCGCATTCTTTATTTCTCCACCGTCTTTTGCCCCGTTTGCCGGGCCGTCGGCCGCGCGAAAGTCGCGTATCGCTCGGCGGCTGACTTTGCTTTAATCCCCGCCTCAGGATGATATTTTCCAGGGGCACTCCCGGTCGAACACCGGGGTCGGGGCGTAACGGAAGCCCTAGTCTCCCTGGGATTTCTTGGCCAAGGAGACGGTATGAGACGCTTGCTTGCCACGCGCTGTGTGACGGCCTTGCTGGCGCTGGTCGGCGCCGCCGCGCTGGCGCCCACGGTTTTCGCCGCCCCGATGCGGGCGTCGCTGGACAGCCTGGGCGCCGGCACGGTGCTGACGATCCACTACCAGGCGGCCGACAGTTCGACCTACCATGACTGGTCGGTCTTCGCCGGGCAGTACCACATGCACACGGAGTACGGCCCCGGCTACAGTCAAAAGTCTGGCTCGTTCAACTCGTTCTGCGTGGACCTCGACCACGAGGTTTCGACCGGCCAGAAGTTCGCGGTGACGCCGCGTTCGACGAGCGACGGCCTCAACGCTGGTGGGCGCATCGCTTACCTGTACAACAAGTATGGCGTGACCACGCTGACCGACGGCGCCAAGGGAGCGGCGTTGCAGCTGGCCCTGTGGGACCTCGTCGCCGATGGCGGCGACGGCCTGGGCAAGGGACGCTTCCAGTACCTGACGGCCGGTTCCATCGCCACCCTGGCGAACAGTTACCTGGCCGAATCGCAGGGGAAGACGGGCAAGGCGCAGTGGCTCGACGCCTCCGCGGCGGGCAACGGCGTCAATCGCGGCCAGAGCGTTCTGTCTCCTACCCCCGAGCCGGCCACGGCCGTGCTGCTGGGTCTCGGCCTCGTCGGCATGGCCGGCTATCGCCGCGTCCGCCGCCGCGGAGAGGAATGACTATGTCGATGACAGCGGAACCAGAGGAGTCAAGGCCCGTCGTCAGGACGGGCCTTGGCTTTTGGTGCTTGAAGGAAATGCGTATATTGGCGAGCGGGGGGAGTTAGCCCCGTGAATTTACCCCGGAGAGCCACGGAGGGCTAACGCCTCCCGCTCGCCGGAACAACATTGCTCGACCAACCATGACACCCCTCTCCCTCACCCTGCTCCTCTGCCTGCCGGCCGCGATGCCCGGCGACTTCGTGTTGCGCAAGGCCGACGGTACCACGGAGACCGGCGCCTGGGAATCGCTCGCCGAGGATTGGGCGGTCCAGTTGGGCGCCGGCAGGACGCCGGGCGCTCGAGTGATCGCGCTACGGCGCGCGGGGACGCCGTTGCCCGCCTATCCCGTGGGGCCGCAGCTGCTGTTCGTCAACGGCGACCGGCTCGCCGGTACGTGCGGATCATTGAAGGGGGACGACCTCGCGTTCACGATGGCCGCGGGACCAGAGGTGGCCGTGCCGCTGTCGGCCCTCGCCGTGCTGTGGCTGGCCGACCCGGCGGGCGTGGACGATCCGGCCCTCTGGCGCCGTCGGTTGCTGGCGGAAACGCGCAAGAGCGATAGCGTCGTGCTGCGCAACGGCGACCGCGTCGAAGGGGTAATCGTCGGCCTGGACAAGGACGCGCTGAAACTCCGCACCGAGGCGAACAATGGCGTGAGTATCGAGCGCGGCAAGGTGGCGTATGTCGCCTTGAACGGCGCGGCGGCGCGGACGCTGGTGCCGAAGGTGGTATACGGCCGGCTGACGTTGGGCGACGGCTCGCGGCTGTCGGTAGCTTCGCTACGCGCCGATGGCCAAAAGGTGACGGGACAAACGCTTTTCAAGGCGTCGTTCGCGCTGCCGTTGCGTCACGTCATGGCGCTCGACCTGCGCCACGGGGCGGCGGTTTATCTCTCCGACCTCAAGCCGGCTTCCTACGAGCACGTGCCGTGGAGCGACGAATTGAAATGGCCCTGGGTGGCCGACGGCACCGTCGCCGGCCACGATCTGCGCCTGGCCGGTGGCACCCATGATAAGGGTATCGGCCTGCACGCGGGCAGCGAGATCACCTATCGGCTGGACGGCGAATATCAACACTTCCAGGCGCTGGTTGGTCTCGACGACCGCA
This sequence comes from Gemmatales bacterium, assembly GCA_038239465.1. Lineage (GTDB taxonomy): Bacteria > Planctomycetota > Planctomycetia > Gemmatales > Gemmataceae > JBBSES01. Next base: position 347 of record JBBSES010000618.1, on the reverse strand, counting down.
CGGGTAAGGAGGGTAAGGTTCGCGTGCGCGTCCGCGTCGATGGCAAGCCGCGCGACCTGGGTTGGGACGGCAATCTGTCGGCGGCCGACGGCGCGCGCGCGGTTCAGCTAACCGTGGACAAGGCCCGCGAAATCACGCTGGTCGTCGAGCGCGGTCGGGGCGGTTGGTGGGATACGCAAGGCCACGTCAACTGGGTGGACGCGCGGCTCCTCCAATGACGCTCCGCTCGGTCAACTCACTTCGATATCGTTGGCCAGCAGCGGCACCGGCGCTACTTCCATCAACAATTGCTGCGCGACTTGCTTGGCATGGTAGGTGGCGGCGCGGCCCGTGAGGACCAAGCCGTT
>JBBSES010000617.1:0-3002 GCA_038239465.1 Gemmatales bacterium | reverse complement strand
GGCGGCGAGCGGATTCCAACGCCTCGCGGGCGATTTCGGCCGGGGAAATTAAGGTCTTAACCTCCGTTGCGGTCAGGTGCAGGATATCCTCGAATATCATCTCACCGAAGCGATTTTGGAACACTCGCTCCTGGCGGGCCTCCAGGCGATAGCCAACCGCGCGGACGGCCAGACGGGCCATGAGTTCGCCGTTAAAGAACTTCGTCTTCCTGACGTTCGACTCCCTGCCGACGACGACGATGACCCGTGCCTCGCGCTTGCACACCCGCCTTAATTCGATGAGTACGGAGGCCATGTCGGCGCAATACTGAATTACCGTAAGGAAGCGGTTGCCCCGGTGCTTGCGGTTAGAGCCAATTTCCGACCTTGCCACTTCCAGCGGATTCCATCCCATGGCTTCCACGGATCCTCGGTACTGCTGATGGTAATTGAACACGTTTATGTAGGGCGGTGAGGTGACGGCGATGTCTGCCTTGCCATTTGGCAGCGGGAGGTCACGGGCATCGCAGTTGGCAAGATCGACGAAGGCGGAGGCTTGGGGTAACGCCATCACTCTGTTTCGAAGTTTCCTCCAGGCCATGAGCACGTCGGCGCTCGTCAACGCTTTATCGCCAAAGTTGAGCAACACTACAAGGGCTTCGATGAGGGAACGGCAGAGCGGCTCGGCAGTGAGCCGCGCCTGCTCCGCAAGTGTTTCCTGTATCGGCTGCTCGGCCGAATGCCGGTCTTCGCTAAACAGCGATGGCGATTCCGGCGCCGCGTCTTGTATCCGCTCCTCCGCGTCGGCAATGGCCTTCCGGCGGCAGGGCGAGGCTTCGTTGAGGAATCGGTATATCTGCGCCATCTTGAAGGCGGCCGGGTTCACTTCCGCGCCGAATGCGGCGTGGCCTAACCTACCCGCCTCGTGCAACACGGTCCCGCTTCCAACGAAAGGATCGACAACGAAACTTCCAGGGGCGGCGTACGTTTCGAGGATCGCTTCAATTAGCTGCGGCGAGAACTGCCCATTCCAAGGGAAGAGATTGCTTCGCTCTTTGGTGGCGATATTGAGCCGGTTCCGTGGGATCGTTCGTGTGTCGAGGGGGACGCCGTCAAAATCGGGACCGTCAGCATGATTCATAGACGCAAGTCCTGTCCGCGCGGATCCCCGCGAGTTGCAATTATGCCACCAATACGCCAAAGTTTCTAGTTTAGCAGACGACAGCAATTCGCCTTTCCGCCGTTACACGTTACACGATCACAACCAGGTTATCGCGGTGCACCATTTCCTCGTAGGGCAAGCTGCCCAGGAGTTCGGCGATTTGCTCGGTGCGCAGGCCGCGAATGCGCTGGGCGTCGGCGGCGCCGTAGTTGGTCAAGCCGCGCGCGAACTCGGTGCCGTCAGTGGCGCAGAGGGAAAGCAGATCGCCCTTGCCGAAGGAGCCGGCCACCTGGACGACGCCGATCGACAATAAACTGCGGCCCTGATGCTGCACGGCGCGGCGGGCGCCCTCGTCCACGACGAGCCGGCCACTGGGACGGGCGGTGAAGCCGAGCCAACGCTTGCGCGCCGACAGCGTATCGCCGTGCGGCAGGAACAGCGTGCCGACCGGCTCGGCGGCGAACAGAGCGTCGAGGATGCCCGGCCGGCTGCCGTTGGCGAGGATGACCGACTCGCCCGCGGCCGTGGCCAAACGTGCCGCGCGCAATTTGCTCCTCATGCCGCCAGTGCCGAGCGTACTCTTGCTGGCGCCGGCCAGGTCGGTGATGGTGCCATCGATGGTCGGCACGGTGCGCAACAGCTTCGCCTGAGGATCGGCAGTCGGGTCAGCGCTATAGAGGCCATCGACGACGCTGAGCAGGATGAGCAACGGCGCTTGCAGGAGATTCGTCACCATCGCGGCGAGGTGGTCGTTGTCGCCGAAGCGAATTTCGGCGACGCTGACGGTGTCGTTCTCGTTGATGATCGGCAGGCAGCCATACTCGAAGAGGGTGACGATGGTGTTGCGCGCGTTCAGATAGCGGCGGCGGTTGTCGAAATCGCTGGCCGTGAGCAGGATTTGCGCCGTCGGCGTGCCGTGGCGCGCGAGGCATTCCTCGTAGGCGCGCATGAGATAGCATTGGCCGACGGCGGCGCACACCTGGAGGTGCGGCAAATCGGGAGGCCGTTTGCCCAACCCCAGCCGGCCGACGCCGGCGCCGATGGCCCCGGAACTGACCAGCACGACCTTGCGGCCGGACTGGCGCAGGCGCTGCAGCTGATCGGCGAGGGCGGCCACCCGCGCCGGATCGAGGATGCCGTCGTCGGCCGTCAGCACGTTGGTGCCGACCTTGACCACCACCGTATGCGCCAGGGCGATCACTTCCTGACGAACCGCGTCGATCATTCCCGACTCTGAAGAAACGAGTTAGCGACGCTTCGAAGAAGCGTTCCTCCCTCAGTATAAGAAATTCGGCATCTGCCCGACTTCCCCTCGCGGCAAGAAAATCGCGCGACGGCCAAACTTCGTTACAAATTGCATCGTCTATTTGACGGCGACCGTTCGGGTACTTATACTCGTACTGTTTTGACCACCTCTCCCGGATCGAACGTTTGGACGCAACCGCGGGGGTGTGACTTGGCCTACCGATGGATTTCGTCGCGGAGTGGACGCCTTTTCCTGACGGCGCTGGTAGCGGCGTTGTTGGGGTCGCCCGCCTCCCTATGCGCCGCCGCTCCGAAGGACTCGCAATCGCTCGAGTTCTTCCTGCAGATGGCGAAGTTCCACGAGGACAGCGGCGACTGGGCCGAGGCCTGGTGGTGGTACGACGGCTATCTCGCCCGGGTTCGCAACGCCCCCGAGGTCAAGAAACGCTGCCTCCTCTGCCTGCGAAACGCCTACCGCGTCGAACGCCACGACGATCCTTCCTTCCAGCATCAAATCCTCGGCGCCGACTTCAATCTCCCCAAGGCGCAAAAGTTTTACGAGGAAGTCCTGTCGAACGTGCGCCGCTATTACGTCGATGAAGACAAGGCCAAGCTC
>JBBSES010000616.1:0-3002 GCA_038239465.1 Gemmatales bacterium | reverse complement strand
GAAAGCGGTTTCAAGAAAAGTGGCGAGTGGCGAGAAAGGAAGAAGCGGAAGCGCGTCGGGAATCATCCTTCTCGCCACTGACCACTGACCACCCATTTTTCCCCCTTGCTTCCTGCCCCCTTGGCCCCTATACTTACGGTTTCCCAATTTGCCGATTGCGATGATCGAGAGGTTGGCAATGAAGGTTCGAGCGAGCGTGAAGCGTATCTGCGAGAATTGCAAGATGGTGCGCCGGCATGGGCGTCTGCTCGTGATTTGCGCCAATCCGCGTCACAAGCAACGTCAGGGCTAATCGAGGACTAGAGCGATGCCGCGTATTCTCGGCGTAGACATCCCGCACGACAAACCGACGCACATTTCGCTGCGTTACCTGTTCGGCATCGGCCCGACGTTGGCCCTGCGGCTCTGCGAGCAGGCGAACATCGACCCGCAGCGCCGGGCCAAGGAACTGAACGACGACGAACTGGCCCGCCTGGCCACGATCCTCGACCGCGAGTACACGGTCGAAGGGCCGTTGCGCCGGCAGATCACGCAGAACGTTCAGCGCCTGAAAGACATCCAGTGCTACCGCGGGCTGCGTCATCGGCGCGGCCTGCCGGTGCGTGGCCAGCGGACCAAGACCAACGCCCGTACGCGCAAGGGGCCGCGCAAGACCGTGGCCGGCAAGAAGGGCGTCAAGGAAATGCGCGGCTAAAGGCGACTGCCTACGGCCGAGGTATCCAGGGGGCGTCCGCCCCCTGTTGCCATCTTTGGCGGGTCGATTTCCCGAGTTTTCGAAGGGCAGCAAGCGTGGCCAAGACCAAGAAGCGGAAGGCGCGGCGCAACGTCAGTCGCGGCATCGCCCACATCAAGGCGACCTTCAACAACACCATCGTCACCATCACCGACACCAACGGCGACGCCCTGTGCTTCGCCAGTGCCGGCACCGTCGGCTTCAAGGGCAGCCGCAAGAGTACGCCGTTCGCCGCCCAGCGCGCCGCCGAGACCTGCGCCGAGCGGGCCTCGAAGTTCGGACTGAAAGAAATCGAGGTCCGCGTCAAGGGGCCAGGCTCCGGCCGCGAGTCGGCCATCACCGCCCTGCAAGCCGCCGGCCTGACCATCAAGGCCATCGAAGATGTGACGCCGCTGCCGCACAACGGCTGCCGGCCCCCCAAGAAACGGCGCGTTTAGTCAGTGGTCAGTGGCTGAACGATTACTCCTTTGCCACTGACAATTGACCACCTGGCAACTGACCAATTTACTACTCAGCGATATCCGACTCATGGCACGCCATATCGATCCCGTTTGCAAACTGTGCCGCCGCGAAGGCATCAAGCTCTTCCTCAAGGGCACGCGCTGCGACACTCCGAAGTGCGCCATCGAACGCCGCGACACGCCGCCCGGCATGCACGTCCGCCGCGGTAAGCCGAGCGAGTACGCCATCCGTCTGCGCGAGAAGCAAAAGCTCAAGCGCTTCTACGGATTGATGGAACGCCAGTTCCGCCGCTACTTCGTGCTGGCCTCGCGAGCGCCGCAGAATACCGGCGAAGAGTTGCTGAGCATCATGGAGCGGCGCCTCGATAACGTCGTGCATCGCCTGGGCTTCGCGCCGAACCGCGCCTCCGCCCGGCAGTTGGTGGCGCACGGCCATATAAACGTCAACGGCAAGCACTGCAACATCCCGAGCATGTTGGTGAAGGCGGGCGATGCCGTCTCCATCAAGAATCGGCCGCGCAGCGTCGCCCTCGCCAAGATCGCGCTGCAGGACAACCCGCCGCCAGTGCCCGACTACCTCGAACGCACCGGCACGGAGCCGGCCGAGGGCCGCGTCCTACGTAAGCCGACGCGCGGCGACGTGGACCCGCGCATCCAGGAAATCCGCGAACAACTCATCATCGAATTCGCTGGCCGCTAACTCTTCACGATTGTCCGCCGGCGAACGCTCGCCTCGGACAACGGACCGGGAGGTCTCTCTTATATGCGTATCCGATGGCGTGGCCTGGAACTCCCCAGCCGGGTCGTCAGCGACCGCGGCACGCTGACCGACAGCTTCGGCAAATTCTCCGCCGAACCGTTCGAGCGCGGCTTCGGCGTTACCGTCGGCAACAGCCTGCGCCGCATCCTCCTCTCCAGCCTGGAGGGCAGCGCCGTCACCCGCGTCAAAATCCAGGGCGTGCAGCACGAAATCAGCACCATCCCCGGCGTCGTCGAGGACGTCACCGACATCATCCTCAACGTCAAGAGCCTGGTCGTCAAGAACTCCAGCGACACGCCGCGGACGATTCGCATTGACCGCCACGAGCGCGGCCACGTGACCGGGGCCAACATTATTACCGACGACGCCGTGCAGATCGTCAACCCCGAACACATCATCGCCACGCTCACCGACGACGTGCCCTTCGTCATGGAAATGACCGTCGAGAACGGCCGCGGCTACCGCACCGCCGACGAGAACGCCGGCAAGGAACGCGAGATCGGCATCATCCCCGTCGATAGCAGCTTCTCACCCGTCATCCGCGTCAAGTACGAAATCGAAGACACGCGCGTCGGCCAGCGCACCAACTACGACAAGCTGGTCATGGAAATCTGGACCAACGGCACCATCAGCCCGCAGCTGGCCGTCGTCGAAGGCGCCAAGATCCTCCGCAAGCACTTGAACCCGTTCATCCAGTACGCCGAGCCCGGCCCCGAAATGCCGATGGAAGAGCGCGGCGCCGACCAGATCATCGGCGGCAGCGGCGAGCCGATCGACCACGAGATGGAACGCAAGCTCAACATGAGCCTCGCCGAACTCGAACTGAGCGTTCGCGCCACCAACTGCCTCGAATCGGAAGGCATCACCACTGTCCGCGACCTGGTGATCCGCACCGACGAGGAACTGCTCGAAGTCCGCAACTTCGGCGAGACGACCCTGAAGGAAGTCAAAAGCAAACTGTCCGAACGCAATATGCACCTGGGAATGAAATTGGCCGCGTCGTTGAGACGCTAATTTGTCCGTGGTCCGTCGTCGGTTGTCAGTTGCT
>JBBSES010000615.1:0-3003 GCA_038239465.1 Gemmatales bacterium | reverse complement strand
GCGCGAGAGGCCGGAGTAGCGGTGAGCGCGAAACGTAAACAATACAATACGGGAGCCATATCGTGAAATACGCCGCCATCATCGAATACATCCAGGACAAGGCGAAGATCGCCGAAGTCCGCCCCACGCATCGCCAGTACCTGGCGAGCCTGCGCGACCGGCACCATCTTGTCGCGTCGGGGCCGTTCACGGACGACAGCGGGGCGCTCATCATCTACGAGGCCGGTTCCCCGGAGGAAGCGGAGCAAATCCTGAAGGGCGATCCATTCCACGAAGCGGGCATCTTCGTGTCGTGGAAGCTGCGGCCGTGGAACCCGGTGATCGCCAATCGGGAACTGTTGCCGGGATAGATGCAGATATGTTTATGCGATAGGGAGCGACGAATGCCGAGGAACCGCCGCCAGTTGAATGCCGGCCCGGCTTCCCGCGAAGATAACGCCGAGGCCCGCTCCCCAAAACCACCCTGGGTGCGGAATCGCCACCATCGTGACGACGGCGCTGGCCAGCAGCACGGCCCCGATGACCCATCCATGCGCTGCCGGATAGCGCGCGGCGATTCGCGTCGCCATCCAGGAGCCGCCGAACGCCCCGACGCCCCAGGACCGCCAGCTTCGCCCCCAGCGGTAGGTTGTCCAGGAAGGTAAGAATCGCTTCTGGGTCGTTCATGTCGATGCCGCGCGGCTGGTACATCTGATGTCCCACCCACTCTAGCAGCATGACGAGGACGACGGCCGTCACCAAGCCGAGGGCCAAGATACTCAGCAACAACCAGTGCATGGGCGACTCCCTCGTCCTAGCTCGGCGCCAGCTTTGCCCGACTGAGTACGACGTACTCCGGCCCCTTGGAACTCATCTCGCTGCTCATGACCAGCACTTCGCGCACCTGCATCTCCCCCGCGTGCCAGCTCGCTTTTTTGACGAGCAGGGCCGCCAGCGCGTCGGTCGGAGCATCCTCGCTCTTGACGCGGCCCAGGGTGAAGTGGGGGGTGTAGAGCCTATCCTCTTTGCGGTAGCAGCCCAAGGCCAGGAGCGGCGGTTCCAGGGCGGCGTGCAGGGCGACGACTTCCTCGGCGCCGGCGCCGACGCCGGCCCAGAGGACGCGCGGCCGACGCGGGTTCGGAAAGCAGCCGACCGTTTCGACGCTCAGCGGAAAGGCGGGCCGCGCGGCGCACGCCCCTGCCACCGCCCGGCAAACGTCGATCAATTGCCGTTCGTCCACCTCGCCGAGAAAGAGCAACGTCAGATGGAGATTGTGGGCCTCGACCCACTTGACCTCGACGCCGGCGCGGCCGAGGTTGGTTTGCAGTGACACCAGGCGGTCGCGGATCGGCTTGTCGATATCGATGCCGACGAAAGTGCGTACGCGGGACATGATCGGGTCTACCTTGTCATTCGGTCGGTGTGCAGCCGCCGCTGGCCTGCAAGCGCGGCGTGCCGAAGCGCTGCACGCGATGCGGCCCCAACACCGCCGGCTCGGCGGCCGTGCGACCGAGATGCCGCGACAAGAAGTATAGCGGCACACCGGCGAGAAGCACAACCAGGCCGACCACTGCCTCCTTGCTGGTGTCGAACAGGCTGCCGACCAGCATGAAGGCGCTCCAGCCGCAGAAGAGGAGGGGCAGCACCGGGTACAACGGCACGCGGAAGGGCCGTTGGACGTGCGGTTCACGCCAGCGCAGCACGAAGACCGCCAACCCGGTGAGCAGCAAGACGAGATAGAAGATCGGCGCCGTGAAGCGCAGGAGTTGGTTGAAGCCGTCCTTCGCCTGCCAAACGACGCCGACGGCGATGACGAGGCCAATGCTGATCGCCGCCTGCACCGCCAGCGAAATCACGGGGGTATGCAGCCGTGGACTCCACCAGCCCAGCGGCGCGAACAGGCGATGGTCGGCCCCGAGTTCGGAGAAGATACGGGCGCCGGTGAAGATGACGCCGGTGATGGCGCCGAGGACCGCGATCATGATGAGTACGTACATCGCCTGGCCGCCCGCGGGGCCAAGCGTTTGTTGGAGAATGTCGGCGGCGCCGGCGCCGGTGGCCCGCGCTTGAGTGAAGCCGAGGCCGACGATGTAGGCGCCATTCACCAGGAGATAAATGAGCGTAACGGCCGTGGTGCCCAGGATCAGGGCGAGCGGCAGATTGCGGCGGCCGTCGCGCACCTCGGTGGCTACATAGGCGGCTTCGTTCCAGCCGTCGTAGGTGTACATCACGGTCATCATCATGCCGACGAAGGAAGCGGCTACGACACCGGAGGGCACTTCCGTCAGCGGCTCGGGCCGCGCCCAGGCGAAGCCGGCGACGACGATGCCGCCGACCGCCAGCACCTTGGCCAAGGTGAGTATGTTCTGTGTTCGCTTGCCGGGGACGGCGCCGAGGATGTTCACCAGGGTCAACATCGCTACGACGGCCGCGGCCAGCAGGGCGGAGACGCGCCGGTCGAGGCCCCACAACCCGGAGGCGGCTTCGGCGAAGATCAGCGCCGGCATGGCGATGCCGCCGCCGGGCCGAATAATCGCCAATTGCGCCCAGGCAAAAAGAAAGCCCGCCCATGATCCATAGGCGCGCGTGAGGTACACGTACTCGCCGCCGGAGCGCGGGTAAGCGCTCGCCAATTCGGCGTAGCACAGGGCGCCGATGAGCGCGAGCAGGCCGCCTAGCGCCCATACGCCCAATACTTGCCAGGGACCGGAGACGCCGCCGAAGACCTCGGCCGGCGCCTTAAAGATGCCGACGCCGACGATGATGCCCACGATGATGCTGACGGTATCCCATAGCCCGAGACGAGCGGGAATGGCGGCCGAAGTGTCGGGTTCCGGGTTCATCGGCGAACTCCACCGGCTGGGGCGCGCGCGGGATGAGAGGGGGCCGTCGATCCGGCAATTCGCGGCATGTCGGGGAGAGGGGTCGAGAAGAGTGGCGCGACGGCCTACCTCATCCATCCTACCCGGACGGCGAATCCACGCCAGAGCAGTTTAAGCGAGGCAAGTGGACGGTGGACGGTGG
>JBBSES010000614.1:0-3014 GCA_038239465.1 Gemmatales bacterium | reverse complement strand
TACGGTTTGTCCAACGTCCTTACGCCCCGTGATAGTCGATATCCTTCACTTCCAATGCGTGTTTCTGAATGAAATCGCGGCGCGGCTCCACCTTCTCGCCCATCAGCGTGCGGAACATCTCGTCGGCTTTGAGGGCGTCGTCGAGGTGGACCCGTAAGAGCGTGCGCTTCGTCGGGTCGAGCGTCGTTTCCCAGAGTTCCTCCGGGTCCATTTCGCCGAGGCCCTTGAAGCGGGTAATCATCAGGCCGCGTTCGCCGAGTTTGCGCACGTCGGGGCCAAGGGCGCGCAGGTGAGAGAGCGTCCGACGCGAGTCGCCGTTTTCGAGGATGTAGCGCTCCGGAGGTTCGCGGCCAGCCACGCGCGGCAGCGGCGCCAGATCGGCGGCGCCCAGGCCGAATTCCTCGCGGAGTCGATCCAGGCCGCGGTTGACTTCGTGGACCTCGTGAAGCTCCTGGACGAAGAAGGTCGGCAGCGGCCCATCGGCGTGGCCATTGGTATGCGCCCGCGACTGGCCCGGCATTCCCTCGCCGACCACCAATTCACGGCCGAGGCGAGTCTGCTCGGCGAGGCGGAAGGCGTCCACCTCGGCGGGGCTATTGAACCAGTGTTCGGTGCTGCCCAGCAGGACGCGGCAGGTCGGCAGGCCCGCCGGGCCGACGCGCTTGAGGAAGGTCGGCAGGTCAAGGCCGCGCCGTTCGAGGATTTGCAGATACCCTTCGAGTTTGTCGAGGACTTCCAGCAAGCGCGTCAGCCGTGGCCCTTCCCAGGTGTCGCCGGCCGCGGCCGCTCCCTGATTGTCGGCCGTCGCCGGTAGAAGAATGAGCTTCGTGGCCGCCAAGCCGCGGTCGCGGATTTCGCTGTCCATCTCGGGGATCGTCTGGATATAGCGGATATTCTTGCGTTGCGTCACCTTGAAGAGCGGCGGCCGGGCGACGAAGACGTGCCCCTCGGCCAAGAGCCGCGGCATCTGCCGATAGAAGAACGTCAAGAGGAGCGTGCGAATGTGCTGACCGTCCACGTCGGCGTCGGTCAGGATGACGATCTTGTTGTAGCGCAACCGGTCGAGCGTGCCCTCCGCGCCGATATCGACGCCGACGGCGCTGATGATGGCGCAGATTTCGGCGTTGTCGAGCAGTTTTTCCAGCCTCGCCTTCTCGACATTCAACGGCTTGCCGCGCAGCGGCAGGATGGCCTGATACATGCGGTCGCGGCCGCTCTCGGCGCTGCCGCCGGCCGAGTCGCCTTCGACCAGGAACAATTCCGATTCGTCGCGGTCGCGGCTGGTGCAGTCCATCAGCTTACCGGGCAGGCCGCCGGAATTGAGGATGTTCTTGCGGTCCTTGAGCGCCTTTTTGGCCTTGGCCGCGGCCTCGCGCGCCTCGGCGGCGACGACCACCTTCTTCATGATCTTCTGCGCGTCTTTCGGGTTCTCCTCCATGTACTTGGCGAGGTGTTCCGCGACCACGGCGGCGACGATGCCATCGACTTCTGGGTTGTTCAGCCGCACCTTGGTCTGCGCTTCCAGCTGCGGTTCGGGCACCTGCACGCTGACGATGGCGGTGACGCCCTCGCGGAAGTCCTCGCCGATCGGCTTCAGGTCGTTCTTGAACAGCCCTTGCTTGTCGCCGTAAGCGTTGAGCGTGCGCGTCAGCGCCGTGCGGAAACCGGTCAGATGCGTGCCGCCCATCGAGTTGTAGGCGTTGTTGGCGTAGCACAGGGTGCGCTCGGATTCGCTCGTCGTGTACTGGAAGGCGACCTCGACGCGGACGAAATCGAGGGTTCGATCCATGTAGATCGGTTTATGCAACGCATCCTCGGAGCGGTTCAGATACTCGACGTATTCCGCGATGCCGCCGTCGTACTTATACGAGTCTTCCTTGCCGGTGCGCTCGTCGGTGAGCTTGATGGCGAGGCCCTTGTTGAGGAAGGCCAGTTCGCGCAGGCGGTTTTCCAGGGTATCGTAATCGAAGGTGTGGTCGTGGAAGATCTCGGGGTCGGGGTGGAAGGTGATCTTGGTGCCCTTGGCCCCGGCGCCGGCGGCGCCGATGTCCTTGACCTCGCTGCTGGGCAGGCCGCGTTCGTATTCCTGCTGATAGACCCGGCCGTCGCGGCGCACCTCGGCCTCGACCCAGTCGCTCAGAGCGGTGACGGCCTTGGCGCCGATGCCATGCAGACCCGCCGAGACCTTGTATGTGTTCTTGTCGAACTTGGCGCCGGCGCCGACGGTGGTGAGGACCACTTCGAGCGTGGAGCGCCCGGACTCGGGATGCGGCTCGACGGGGATGCCGCGGCCGTCGTCGCTCACCGACAGGCTGCCATCGACGTTGACCTTGACGTGAATCAGCTTGCAGTGCCCGGCGAGGGCTTCATCGACGCTGTTGTAGACCAACTCGTAAGCCAGGTGGTGCAAGCCCTTAGTGGCGGTGTCGCCGATATACATGCCGGGCCGCTGGCGGATGTGGGCGGCGTCTTTATAGACCTGCACATTATCCGCGGTATAAGCCCCGCTGACGGCGTTGACCGATTCCACACCCTCGGGGCTGTCGATAACGAGAGTCGTCGCTTCACTCATGGTTTGTTGTCCTTGCGCGGGACGATATTACTCATCACGCGGTTCTTCCTTCTTGACGACGCCGGCGCGGAAGCGCAGGTCGCCGATCTTGGCGTTGGGCAATCGTTGCCGGAGGCGTTCCAGAAGCGAGCGCTTGTGGAAGTGGGCCAATTCCTGCAAGAGGGCCGCGTTGGCGACCACGACCTCCAGCACGCCGCGGCGCAGGCCACCCACGCATGTCTGGCCGGCTCGTTCGGCGCCGACGGCCTCGGCCCAGGCCTGCTCCAGGTGCAAGCGTTCCTGGCGCCGTCCCCAGCCGCGCGCCGTGAACAGGCGGCTGAGGATTTCCTTCAGGGGTTCGGGACCACGCTCCAACTCGGAACGCTCCATCAATAGCCGGCGAGCGGGGGGCGTTAGCCCCCCGTGGTTTCCCGGGGGACATCCACGGGGGGCTAACGCCTCC
>JBBSES010000613.1:0-3018 GCA_038239465.1 Gemmatales bacterium | reverse complement strand
GATACGCAAGGCTGTCGCGTCCCGCGCCCGCGCGTCAATCGGGTTTGTCGCTTTCGCCGTTGTCAAGCGCGCCGGCCCTCCCGCCACGAACCACGGACCACGAATCGCGGACAATTTAGCTAAAGTCGATACGCAATTGCACGAGATCGCAGGGAGACGCCTCGAAGAGGACGGCGTCGCCGCTGAGGCCAGTTTCTTGCAACAAGGTGCCGCGCGCGTCGAGGAAGCTGCCGCGCGTCGGGTTGCGGACGCAGCGAAACTCCGCAGCCCCGCCGTGCGTGCTGGTCTCGATCATGCGCGCGAGCAGGGCGTCGGCCTTGTCCGGCGCGGGCCGGAAACTGGTCAAAAGGAGGTTGGTGGCGTCGAGGTGGAAAAGCCAGCCCGCGGCGCCGATGTGCGGCGGGCCGTTGGTAGTCGGGATGACCGGCACCGGCGTGGCCAGGCCGAGCGCCGTCTGCGTCGGATGGTCGCGGTCGATGCCGATGGCGAGGTCGAAGGCTCGCGCTTGCTCGCCCTGCGGCAACAGGATGATATCGATGAAACGGCTGCCGTGCTTTTGGTGGAAGGGCAGGCCGCCGGGCAGGAGCGTCGTGTTGGAGCGGCCGATGCGCAATTCGAGGTAGTCGGGCGATTCCGGCCGCGTGTGGTTGCTGACGTAGCCGGTGCCGTTGACGCCGCGCAGCAGCGTGGCGCGCTCGTCGCGCGGCGCGAAGCGGGCGCCGAAGTAGCTATGCCAGGGGTAGCCGGTCGGCATCGTCTCCGGCACGATCTCGACGCGCAGGTCGAGGACGGGACGGCCGGCCCAAGCGCGGAAGCGCTGGCGAAAGGTGGCCACCACTTGCCGATGCTCGTCCACCAGCGTGCCGGTGCTGACGATCTCGCCCAGCGCCGGCCCGGCGGACGTGACCTTGACCTCGCTGGCGCGCATGGAACTGCCGGGATTCCAGACGAGTTGCTGGCCGATGCGGTTGATGCGCGTCTTGTGGTCGCGCAGGCCGCGCAAGCCGCCGGTGAGGGGATCGACGTCGGCCTCGAAGAACTCGTTGCGAATGGCGTTGCCGTCGGCCAGCTTGATCTTGCCCGGCGGCGGCCCCTTGCTGCCGGCCGGCCCGTGGCGCGGGAACCAGGCGAAGCCGAGCGCCGGCACCTCGACGACGAGTTTGCCCTGAGCGCCGTCGAGTTGATACGCCTTGACCGGCCCCTCGACGGCCAGGGCGCCGCTCATGCCGTCGATTTCCAGGGCCAGACGGCGCGTGAAGCCGCACGGGTTGAAGACCAGGAAGCCGGGCCGGTCGCTCGTCGCCCTCGATAGCAAGCGTTGCGACAGCGCGGCGCCGACCTGAGTTTGCACCTCGTCCAAAGAAATCGTTACATCATCGCCGGCCTCCAGACGGTCTTCCAGTTCTGGGAAACGGCCGTCGAGGCCCAGGGTGTCGTTGGCCCCGGCGAGTCCGCGATAAAAGGCCGCGAGCGTATGCAGCGTGTCGAAGCGGCGCCGCGTCCGCAGGTGGTGGGCGAAACCGCTGACCGGATGCGTCAGGCCGGCGTCGGTCCCTTCTTCCAGGTAATCGGAATGGAAGTCGTCGGCGTTGGCCGCGGAAGCGTATTCGCCGGCCATCGCCTCGTTGAAATAGCGAGAAAAGGGAACCCACTGGCCGAGTACCGGGCCGAACTTGCTCAACTCCAGCCAATCCTCGTAAAAGGGCGAGGCCGGCTTGTCGGTATGAAGCAGGGCCAGCGTCGCCGCCTGGTCCTGGCGAATGGTGCGCTGCAAGTAATGCGCGAGGTTGAAGAAGGTTTGCGGGCTGTGCGCTTCGTAGGGGGTGCGCGTGAACGCCTCGACCTGCTTGCCGTCGGGCGCGGGCCAGTTGGTCACGGTCGAGCGCCAGTTCGGCAGCACCGAGGCATCGAAGGCCAGCAATAGCGTGCGGTTGATGCCGACGTTGTTGAGCAGCAACGGCAGCTGCGGATGGGCGGCGAAACGCTTGCGGCCATGCACGCGCACGTCCTGGCCGAACAACTCCTTGAAGACGCGCGTGCCCTTGAGCAGATTCCACAGCTGCGATTCCAACGGCAGCAGGGCGTCGGCCCGTTCGAGATAGGCGCCGCTGCACAACTCCACTTGATCGGCCTGCACCCGTTCCTTGAGCGCGACGAATCGTTCGGGTTGCTCGCGGCTGAGCTTTTCCAGTAACGCCACGGAGGCGATGAGATTGACGCCCAGCTTGTGTTCATAGGTCGCCGGAAAGGGCCGGTCGAGGTTCTTGTCGTCGAGCAGGGCGATATCGAGCAAGTGGATGGCCACCGGGTACAGTACGTCGCGCGCCTGGGTGAGCAGGTCGGCGGCGGCTTGCAGATGCGTGGCCGCGTCGTCGCCCGTGGCCGCCGCTTGCACCTCGTTCCACAACTCCACATGGGCGATGAGATTTTCGTGCTCCATCGCCTCGAACAACGTATCGAGTATGACGTAGCCGAAACCCAGCCCCAGGAACGGCGCCACGCGCTCGCGCGGCAGGTCCAACAGTTCGAGGCAGCGCGGGTCGGGATTCTTTTCGCGCAGCGCCGCCTTGAGATTGGCGAACGTCGTTTCACGGTCTGGTCCCGCGTGAAAAGCGATAGCGCCGACTTCCTTGACCCGTTCCATCCAGTCGTCCGGCAGGATCAGCGGCGGGCTTTCCGGCAGGGCGTAGATGTGGCCGGCGCCGGGCTGCTCGAAGTCGTAGGGCGAGGCGATCCTCGGGGGCGCCGCGGCGCCCCCCCGCGCCGCCGGGTGCCACAGGGCGGTATAGCCGTTGAGGAACGAGGCCACGTCGTCGTCGCCCAGGGCCAGCGAATTTTGCGCCGGCATCCGATAGGGGCTGAGGAGGAGTAATTCGCGTTGGCTCATGGTTATGTGGATGTATCAGCGCGGCGGGCCGTTTGCAAGGAAAGGAACGATTAGTAGTTTAGCGGGGCGTGGTGGTTACGTTAGGGGGCAAACCCATCTACCAAACGAGAAGAAACAAACCTTCCTGGGTT